>JBPOJO010000602.1:0-8751 GCA_052033485.1 Bacteroidota bacterium
CGGCGTGCCGCTTGCAAACCAAAAATTTTTAAATTCGCGCTCTGTTAAAAAACGCAAAATTGAATACGGGTTGTAAACTCTGTCTTTGCCGTTCCACGAAAAGCCGTTGTACCAATCTTTAATTTGCGCAAGTAATTCTTCCAAAGATATATTTTTTTCTTCGGCAATAAAATTCAGATGCGGTGTAAAATATTGCGTTAATTCTTCTTGCGTATAGCCTAAAAGATTGTGATAATCTTTGTTGTTTGTTAAATCTGTCAAATTATTCAAGTCCGAAAAAATGGAAACTTGGGCAAAACGAGCAATGCCGGTAACGAAAAAAAGGCGAATAAAGCCTGAACAGCCTTTCACGACGGCATAAAAATCGCGCATTGTTTTGCGATTTTTGCGAGCCGCCGTATTTTTGCCGACCTCTAAAACGTCCGTGATGGGTTTGTCGTATTCGTCTATTAAAATAACGACTTGTTTACCGGTTTTTTCTTTAAGAGACTCCATTAACTCTGAAAACATGCTTCCGTTGGTAGTAGCTTCAAGGACAATATCGTAAGACTCTGCAATTTTTACGAGGCGGTCATGAATCGCAATTTTCAAACCTTTGCCCTGAAAATCCATGTTGCTGAAATCTAAATGAATCACCGGATATTCTTCCCAAACAATTTTGTCCTCTATATACAGCCCCGCAAAAAGTTCTTTTTTGCCTAAAAATATTTCTTTCAATGTACTGATTAATAATGATTTACCGAAACGGCGCGGGCGGGCGAGGAACCAAAAAATACTGCCGTCATGGATTAAATCATTTATCAATTCTGTTTTATCAACATACAATCTTCCCGATGTTATTAACGATTGGAAATCCTGTTGTCCGGCAGGCAAGAGCGGCAAATCTTGTTTTTTTACTTTCATCTCATTTTCTTTTCCGCAAATCTACAAAAAAAGCATCTAAAAAAAATATTTTCAAAAAATATGCTTTTACCTAATTTTGACCATGTTTATTGAAGATTCACTGCCGTTCTTCGCATTGTTCTCTCCGTTGTTTGTGTCTTCTCAAACAACTGATAATCAATGTTTTAGTTTTTATATAGGCACAAACAAATGCGCCTGCATTGTTTTTTCGTAACTATTTAGCCGGTATGCCCAAGAATGTAGCGCGAGCTTTAGCTTGCGACTTGCCGGAATGTAGCGCGAGCTTTAGCTTGCGACTTGCCGGAATGTAGCGCGAGCTTTAGCTTGCGACCTGCCGGAATGTAGCGCGAGCTTTAGCTTGCGACTTGCCGGAATGTAGCGCGAGCTTTAGCTTGCGACCTAAATTCGCTTGTTGTCATGGCTTGTTCCATAAATCCGCAAGCTAAAGCTCGTGGTACACGCCGGCTAAATAGTTGCGTTTTTTCAACACTTATAAACGGCATGTAAAACGTCCTTAGTTTGTTTTTGGGTGAAGATATAACACAAAAAACGGCGACTTCGCAAACTAAAGCGTATGCTGCATTTCATTTAGAGATTACAATTCTTTAATGTATTGCAAAACAGGGCTGTTTTCGGGTAAAGCAGCGAGAAGTTCCTCATAAATTTTTTGAGCGAGTTCTCCGTTTTGTTCGCTGTTGGCTTTTCGGTATTCCGTCATTTTTTTATCCAATTTATAAGACAATTCAACAGAATGACCGACCATGCGACTGAAAATATCGGTTAAAGACCACGCCCACGGCTTGCCGACATGACAAAAGGGCGAGGTGCAAATTTTACCGGCAATATTTTCGAGTAAAAGCACATTGTTGTAACTCATAGATTGAATTGTAAAAGGACTTTGCGTTGTGATGACAAATTGAACAAGCGGAAAAATCTCTTCGATAGCAGGAATAAATGTTTTTTGCAAATGCAAATTGAGATGCATATCAATTTCGTCAATCAGCACAATCGCATGAATTTTTTCGGGCTGCTCAATGTCGTAACCGTCTTGAACTACACGGATAAGCATATCAAAAAACCACGAAAAAAGCGTCTGCGCTCCGTCCGAAAGGCTGTTAAGATTTGATATTCCGCCTGTTGCGGTTTTAAAATAAAATTCACGACTGCTGTAGCTTTCAAGGGAAATTTCTGCGTTTTCGTAAATTTTGTCAAAAATTCGGTTAATTAATTTTTTATATTCTTCAAATTTTTCGCTGACAATCAACTGCACATCTTCGTCAAAAAGGCTTTTAAAAAAGCGATTTTCGCCAAAAAGTGAAGCTATTCCTTCAAAATTTTTGTAGCTTAAACCGTCGGATTGCACATGACTTCGCCCCGTGCCGTAAGCGAGTACGAGCGTATGTCTTTTGACTGATTCATAAAATTCTTTATGACTGCGACAATGAATAATGTCAAATTTATCCACTTCAAAAAGCATTTCGGAGGTTTCATTTCCGCCGTTTTGTGTGGTTTTGATGCTGAATTGCGCCGTCAGATGCGAATTTTTAATAACCTCATCCCAAGCGTATTGTGCCGGCGGCTTGTGTACACCCGAAAGCGCGAGGGCAATGAGCTGCAAAACGGAGCTTTTCCCCGAGCCGTTTGCCCCTACAAGCAAGAGCACTTTTTTGTTCAAAATGTCGTGCCAAGTGATTTGTATATCGTCAAAACATTTAATATTTCTGATGTGAATACTTTCAAAAGAATAAAATTGCTCCGTCGGTTTGTCATCGGTTTGCATGACAATTTTTCGCGCCGCAGAATTTGCTTTTAGGCTCAAGCAGGAATAAAAAGCAGATTCGAGTGTTGTTTTTAATTTATCGTCTGATAATGTTTGAATGAAATAATAATCAAAATTTTTAATTAAATCTTTTCCGAGTGTCGGATATTCGGCTTCCTGAGCGGCATTGAGGGTGAGAAGCGAAATGGCATTGCCAAAAAATTCTTGTGCAATATTTTTGTCCTCATTGCCTTGCGGGTAGCTCAATAAAAAATCTTGTAATTTTGTGTGAAAAATACGGATAAATTCACGAATTTTTTTTCTGCGTCCGATGACGGAAAATCCCTGATTGAGTTTGAAAATATTAATGCTTGTCAGGGCGCGAATGTGCTGATTGACAGGCAAAATTTTTCCGTCGAGGTCGAAATAAAAATAATGTTCGGCAGCATCAAGGTCAGGATTGATGATAAGCGGAACTTCTTTGAGCGCGTAACCGGCTGCCCATTCATTGCGATTTTCGGGCGGAAATTTGAGGCGGTTTTCTTCATTGGCAATCGGAAAATGCGGTTCGCGAAAACAAAAACAATCCTCACAAAGCGGAAAAATATTTGACCATTCGTAAACAAGCCAATAATAAGCAGAATAAGGGCGATAATGACCGACAAAAAGCGTTGAGTGTGCGACCGAAATTTTCCTTTCACAAAAGGCGCATTTGCCGCTGAAAATCCTTTCGAGTTCGTACAACAAGTCTTCATTGAGCAAAATACGCATATTCGGGTGTCCGAGCAGTGCTTTTCTTCTCAAAATATCATTTACGGAATTTTCAGCCGCTTCGGAGAAAAGAATTTTAGGAGGAACACCGCGAGTATGATTTCCGCTTTTCATTTGTTTGTGTTTATTTTAGTAAAATGCCGGTTTCGGAAAAATACCCTAAGCATCTCGGACGCTTAGGGTATTGATTTAGAATTGACCTTAAAACGGAATTAATAGCGATAATATTCCGGTTTGAAAGGACCGCTCACGCTCACGCCGATATAATCGGCTTGTTTTTGTGAGAGTTTTTCCAATCTGATGCCTAATTTTTCCAAGTGCAAACTTGCGACCATTTCGTCGAGGTGTTTGGGTAAAACATACACGTCGTTTGAATATTTGTCGCGGTTGTTCCAAAGCTCAATTTGCGCCAAAGTTTGGTTCGTAAATGACATGGACATGACAAAAGAGGGGTGTCCCATGGCACAGCCCAAATTCACCAAACGCCCTTCCGCCAAAACGATAATTTCTTTTCCGTTGAGCGTGTACATATCCACTTGCGGCTTAACGGATACTTTTGAACTTCCGAATTGTGCGTTGAGCCACGCCATATCAATTTCGTTGTCAAAGTGCCCGATGTTGCAGAAAATGGTTTTGTCGCGTGCGGCAAGAAAATGCTCCGAACGCACGATGTCGCAGTTGCCTGTTGCGGTAACGACGATATCTGCTTCTTTGATTGCGTCTTGCAAAGGTTTCACGGGGAAACCGTCCATTACGGCTTGCACGGCACAAATAGGGTCAATTTCCGTTACAATCACGCGCGCACCTGCTCCGCGGAGCGATGCTGCCGAGCCTTTTCCGACATCGCCGTAGCCGCAAACAACGGCAACTTTACCTGCCATCATCACGTCTGTTGCACGACGAATAGCATCTACAAGCGATTCTTTGCAGCCGTATTTATTGTCGAATTTAGATTTTGTAACCGAATCATTGACGTTGATGGCAGGCATCGGGAGCGTGCCGGCTTTTACGCGCTCATACAAGCGGTGTACGCCCGTGGTGGTTTCTTCGGAAATACCGAAAACGCCTTTTGCGATGTCGGGATAGCGGTCTAAAACAACATTCGTCAAGTCGCCGCCGTCGTCGAGAATCATGTTGAGTGGCAATTGTTCGTTGCCGAAATGCAAAGTTTGTTCGATGCACCACTCATATTCCTCTTCCGTCATGCCTTTCCAAGCAAAAACAGGAATACCTGCGGCTGCAATTGCGGCTGCGGCATGGTCTTGCGTAGAAAAAATGTTGCAAGAAGACCATGTTACGTCTGCTCCGAGCGCAACTAAGGTCTCAATCAAAACGGCAGTTTGAATTGTCATGTGAAGGCAACCGGCAATGCGAGCACCTTTCAAAGGTTGGCTTTCGCGGTATTTTTCACGAATTGCCATCAAACCGGGCATCTCGGCTTCAGCCAAACGGATTTCGCGACGACCCCATTCAGCTAAACTAATGTCTTTCACGCGATATCTCAAATGCGTTTGCGTATCAGTCATTTTCTTAATAATTTAATGAGCGAATTTTAATGCAAATTTAAACATTATTTTCAATTCTGTTGAGAAAATGAAAAGTTTTTTCAAGGCTCGGTGTAAAAAACAGAATATGAAAAAAAATGTTCATTGACAGAAAGAAAAGATTAAAAAAAATCGCAACAGTCAATTCATTTGCTTAAAAAATCGAATGAAATTTCTCAGCAAACGAACCACAAAAGACGTTTTGTCCCAATTTAAAATGTAAAAAGGCACTTTTTTCGCTCCGAAAGAGGCATAAAAATCGGCAACCGATTCCTTTTGCGCCGATTCAAAATCAAAAATTAATGGCTGCCTGCTGTTGCTTTTCAAATATTCGGCAATCATTGCCGCACGACAACTGAGAGAATTTTGCGAACCGGAGGCGGAATTAAAAAGATAAAAAACGGTATTTTGACAGTGTAAAAAAAAAGCAAAAAAAAGTTCTCCCTGCGCATTTTCAGCCTCCCAAAGCTCGTAAGAGCAATTTCGGACTGCTTGCCGAAATAAATTTTGAAAAATTTCGGCAGTTTTTCGGTGAATCCCCCCTGCAATTTTCGGAGCATTTTTTTCCGTAAAAATTTGCATCATTTTTTCGGCTGAGGAGATTTTTTGTCGTACGCAGCGATTTTTTTGCCTAAAATCGCGTTTTCTGTCTTTGCGAAACGACAAAAAAATTTCTTCAAAGTCTTTTTCAAGCACAATGTGATGCGTAAAAGCTGCGCTGATATATTTTTCGGGCAAAAATTCGGGATTGGTCTGATAATGAAAAGCATAGCCGGAAATCAGCGAAAACCGCTTTTCGACTTCCTGCAAAAACAAGTGATAAATTTCTTTTGTTTGGAATTCGGCTGTTGAAAAAATGCCGTATTGTTGTGAAAACAGAGGCTGTTCGAGATAGGAAATGTCGAATTTTTTTCGACGCGGCAGAGGCATAACGGCTTGATAAACGCCGTTTTCGCGGTAAACAAGACCGCACCATTCGGGGCAAACAGCATCAAGATACCACGTCAGGGCGTATGGCAAGGGCGCAACAGAACGAATGACGCAATCATTCCACGCGGCATCGTCTATCTTGCGCCTTTTCAAAAATATGACTGCCATGCTTGAAAATGAAAAAAGCAACGCAGGGGGACGTTGCTCTTACTTTTTAGCCTTCAATTAAGCGGCTTTCAACTTAGCAACCAAACGCGCCAATTTAGATTTTTTGTTTGACGCATTGTTTTTGTGGATAATATTGCGTTTAGCTAATTTATCCAACATAGAAGTTACTTTCGGGAGAAGAGCTTCAGCTTTTTCCGCATCAGTTTCCGTACGCAATCTTTTGACAAATGTGCGTGTAGTTTTCAAATAATAGCGGTTATGCAATCTTCTTTTTTCGCTTGAGCGAATACGCTTCAAAGCAGATTTATGATGAGCCATAGTATTTAACTTTAACAAAGTTTCAATCGGAGCGCAAAATTACAAAAGGATTCCAAAATAACAAATTTTTTTTCGAAAATTTTCCGATTATTTTGATAAAGCACAAGAAGTGAATTTGAAAAACAGTCAAACAAGCCAAAATGTCTTATGTTTTTATTGGTTTTTGCCTCACAAAAAGCTATATTTTTCCAAAAAATATTTTTTTCTGCCAAACCTATCTCAATCCGGCAGGAAAAGCTCAGAAAGTACCTGACAAAAAAGAAATTTTGTCAGGTCTTTTTTTTTGGCAAATCATTTGTAATTTTGCGAAAAAATTCCCTTATTCTGATATTTCAAACTTCAGTCGGGATTACATCTTGTTTTTACAATTATGCTCGATTTTATTTCAAAGTCTATAGCCAAAGTTTTTGGCACAAAGTCGGAAAGAGACGTTAAAAAAATTCTCCCGATTGTTCAGGACATCAAAACTGAATATGCAAAATTGCCCTCCATCAGCGACGAGGAATTGCGCGAAAAAACACAAACCCTCATTTTGAACATTCAAAATGAACTTGCGGAATTTGACAATAAAATCGTTGATTTCAAAAAGCAACTCGAAGACAATCCCGATATGTCAAACGTTGCGAAAGACGCGCTTTTTAAGCAAATTGACAAAACGGAGGAAGACCGAAACAAATCCTTAGAAGAGGTTTTGAATAATATTTTGCCGCAGGCTTTTGCCATTGTCAAAGAAACCGCGCGCAGATTTGCCGAAAATAAATCACTTCTCGTCAAAGCTACTCCGCACGACAAATTGATTTTTGAACGCAATCAGGAACAAAAACGCTTCGGTATCGAACTTACGGAAGACGGTAAAGCTGTTTGGAAAAATCGTTGGATGGCTGCGGGCGGAGAAGTTGAATGGAATATGGTGCATTATGACGTGCAGCTCATCGGCGGCATTGTTTTGCATCAAGGAAAAATAGCAGAAATGGCGACCGGTGAGGGGAAAACCCTTGTCGCGACCTTGCCCGCTTTTCTCAATGCTTTGGCAAAAAGAGGCGTTCATATCGTTACCGTCAATGATTATTTGGCAAAAAGGGACTCCGAATGGATGGCTCCGATTTTTGAATTTCACGGTTTAGTGGTGGATTGTATTGACAAACATTATCCGAACAGTGTGCAACGCCGCAATGCTTATTTGGCGGACATTACCTACGGTACGAACAACGAATTTGGCTTTGATTACCTGCGCGACAACATGGCTTCGGAAGTTGCCGAATTGGTTCAAAGAAAACATCATTACGGAATGGTCGACGAAGTTGACTCCGTTTTGGTGGACGACGCAAGAACGCCCTTAATTATTTCCGGTCCGGTGCAGGGCGGCGACGACCAAGAATATCACACCTACAAGTCGCGTGTTGAGGCACTTTACAAAGAACAACTGACCCTTGTGCAGCAATTCTTATTAGAGGCTAAGCAAAAATTAAAAGAGGGCAAAAACGACGAGGCGGGACTGCCGCTCTTCAGAGCGCACAGAGGTTTGCCGAAATACAAACCCTTAATAAAGCTGCTCGGCGAACAAGGTGTGAAACAAATCATGCTCAAAACGGAAGCATATTATTTGCAGGACAACTCCAAATTTATGCCCGAAGCCGACAAACCGCTCTTTTTTACCATCGAAGAAAAAAACAACTCCGTACAACTCACAGATTTAGGCATCGAAAAAATGACAAAAAGCAACGAAGATGCGCGCTTTTTTGTCCTCCCGAGTATCGGCGATGAAATTGCCGTTATCGAAAACGATGCCCGTTACGCACAAGACGAGGCAGCAAAAGTTGCGGCGATTGATAAAGTTGTCGACGAATATAATCAAAAAACCTCTCGAATCCACACCGTCAATCAACTTCTCAAAGCCTACACCATGTTTGAGAAAGACGTTGAATATGTCGTGATGGACAATAAAGTTAAAATTGTCGACGAACAAACCGGGCGTATTCTCGACGGAAGGCGTTATTCCGACGGTTTGCACCAAGCTATTGAGGCAAAAGAACACGTTGAAATTCAAGACGCTACGCAAACTTACGCAACCATTACTTTGCAAAATTATTTCCGTATGTACCACAAACTTGCGGGTATGACCGGTACGGCGGAGACGGAAGCGGGCGAATTTTGGGAAATTTACAAATTAGACGTGGTCGTTATTCCGACCAATAAACCCATTTCGCGTAAAGACCACGAAGATAAAGTTTATCGCACCATTCGCGAGAAATACAATGCCGTTGTATTGGAAATTCAGCAACTTGTCAGCGAAGGAAGACCCGTTTTGGTCGGTACAACCTCCGTCGAAAATTCCGAAATTTTGAGCAAAATGCTTGC
>JBPOJO010000263.1:0-11444 GCA_052033485.1 Bacteroidota bacterium
TATACACCGACATTCATCATCAACGGGCACATTTTACCTGCCTCTTATCGTTTGTCAGATGTACCTTTTTTTGCGGTTAACGCTTAGTTTTTGCAGAACGGATTTCAGTTTTGTTTTGATTTTTTTCACCAAAAACGTTTTTACTATGAGCACTTTGAAAGAAAAATTCGGAAAATTTGCTTTGAGCAAAGCACAAGAACGTCAAATTTATGGAGGACATTGTCCAAAACATCTATCAGAGGATTGGTGCCATTCTTATTGGGCAGAGCAGTTGCGGGGACGGTTGTGTAACAATTGATGTCGCGGGTGTAAACGCTTGTCTGAATACTTGCGTTAAATGCAATAAATGCTCGTCAAGCGTTCTTCGTTTAGGCGGAAAATAGTCTTTTTTCGTAGTTATTTAGCCTTGCCCTGTACAACGGACTTCAGTCCGTTAAACTATGCGACTAAAGTCGGTTGTACATTTCTTTTCGCGAGCAAGATGCTCGCAATACAATGGGGCTAAATAATTACCTTTTTTCAATGATAAAAATACTCAAGAAACAAAACTTCATTCAAAAAAAAGAGTGCGGTTTTTGTTTTCAATACAACCACTTTATGAAAAAATTACCTGTTTTGATACTCGTTTTGTCGTTTTTGTATCAAATTAAGCTTTCGGCACAACAAAAGCAAACTTTAACGCAGGCAAGTGAATTGCCTTGTTTTGAAGAGGTTTTTGAGGCAATCGAAAAAGACGACGTTTGGCAAAAATGCGGTCTTTATGTCAAAAAAGGCAATAGGGCTTACACGAAGGGAAAAATCATTGAGAAAGGAAGTTTCAAAAACAATCTTCGGGAAGGCTTTTGGATTATCAGAAACTCCGAAGGGAAATTTCATCACGGGAAAAAAGTCGGCGTATGGATTTACAAAAACGCGGACGGAAAAATTGTGCAGAAATACGAACACGAGAAAAATTCTTTGATTTATTCTCGTGATGAAAATTATTTGCATGATTTCACCGATACACTCGGTAATGCAATCAAACTTGACCGAAAGCCTGTTTTTATCGGAGCCGCGGGCGAAATGTATGCTTCGGGCGGCGATTGCGCTCCGTTTTATCCGAAAGAAGCTGCCAAAAACGGCATCAGCGGGAAAGTTTTGGTCAGAATAAAAATAACAGAAAATGGCGAAATAACGGAAGAAAAGGTCGTTTCGGGCATCGGAAACGGTTGCGATGAGGAGGCTTTACGCTGTACAAAAGCTATTCCCGATAAATTTATCCCTGCCGAAATAAACGGAAAAAAAACCTGCGTTTATTGTTTGATAATATTTCAATTTCGTTTAAACTAAAATTTTCTACAACGGATTTCAGTTTTGTTTTGATTTTTTTCACCAAAAACGTTTTTACTATGAGCATTTTAAAAGAAAAATTCGGAAAATTTGCTTTGAGCAAAGCACAAGAGAATAAAATAAAAGCAGGGTCATCATGGACATGCTACAACAGCGACGGTCAAGTAATCGGCACTCGTACGACAAAAGCGTCAGCTTTTACCATGTGTAATGCTGCAATAGATAATGCTGCTGCCGGCTTTGGCAAGGGATGTTCTGATTGCAGAGAAAATTTATGCCCTGAACACGAAAGCGGATTGTAAAAAATCGCACTAAAAGAAGCTGTCCGAAGAGCCAATTTTGGAAAATTTAAGCCAAATATAATTTTACTATTCCCATTTTGAGCATTTCATTAGAGAGAAAATGGCGGTTTTGAAGTAATTTCTGCCAACATTATCACCTCAAACGCTCTCGAAATACAAAAATCAAAATTGTTTTAGGTTTGTAAAACTTTTGGGACACGTTCTTTTAATTTATTGAAAATTAGTAACTTTTTTGCCGGTTTTGCCCAAAAATGTAGCGCAAGATTTAGTTTGCAACCATACATTCGCTTGTTGCAGGATACCTTCTTCCTTACATCCGCCGGCAAAAGCTCGCGGTAGACACCGGCTAAACAATTACGAAAATTAATTCTTTGTAACAATGCAACTTTGTATATTGAGGAAATAAAAAAATGCTCATGAACTACTTATTGCTAATTTTTTCATTGCTCAGCTCTTTTAGTTCTTATGCTCAAAATGAAAGTAAACAAGATTGGCTCTTAGAATACAATGCACAATCGGTTTCGGTGAGCAAAGACGATGCGTACATTGTTTTTGCCGGCATTGATGATTTGAATAATTTTTGGAAAACAAATATTTATTTTGCAAAAAAAAATGCAAATGCTTATTCTGTCGAAAAAATTGCGGAAACAAACCTGTCTGAAAATTGTTGCCGGTATCATGCTTTTTATTTGAATGACATGAAAACATCTGTCTATATGTCTTTTTCTGAAAACGGAAAAAATGCAGAAATTTCCAAAATTAGCTTACCTGACAATGTTTTTTCACTCATAAAAACAGCAAACACAAACGATGCTGAATTATTTCCGATTATCTGTGATGATGAAAAATCACTCTTCTTTATCAGAAAAAAATCTGCGTTTGAGTTGTACAAATTTGATTTAAGCAAGTCTTCAAGCAGCTCTCCGCAAGAAATAAATTTACCTCTTTGGCTAAGAGAAAAACATTTTTCTCTCTTACGTGCTCAAAACAATAAACTATTTTTTTATCAACAGAAAAATGACAGTGTTTTTATTTTTAAGGCAATGATTGTTGACAGTGCATTAAAAAATTTTACTCAAATCGGAAAATTGCGCGGCAAAGCAGGAGGAATTAATTATTTATCTTGCTCTGACAGTGCTTATTATCTTACTTACTCCGAACTTTCGCGAGATTTTGAAATCGTGCAAACGAAAGGTTTGGTTCGCAAAGGGTTTGGGCATCAATATTACACGATTCGAGTTCCGTTTGATGAGAGTACTAAAAGAAATTTTTTTGAAGAAGAAAGTATTTTACAAATTTTTTCACTTAACATTCAATACACAAGCGGCTCTTCTGAAATCACGTCAGAAACGGACATTCATTTTTTAGACTCTCTTGCCGACATTGTGAAAAAATGTAATTGTTTTGTTAAAATTTCTTCGCATACTGATAATATCGGCAATGACTTGTTTAATAAGAAATTATCTCAAAAAAGAGCGGCAAGAATTGAGCATTATTTGCTCAACAAGGGTATTAATCCGTCACAAATTCATGCGGAAGGCTACGGCTCCGCTTTGCCTTTATTTGAAAACATAAATACAGGAAACAGGGCAAAAAATCGCTGAACTGAAATTATTTTGATTAATAAAAAGAACTGATATCATGCCTTCTCCCCTCTATTCACCCTCCACCGACACCCTTCTCAGTACGCCGCCGTCGTGGATTTTGCGTTCGGGCGGCGGGTTATTGTTCGGGGTTTTGAGTTTGGTTTTTGCTTTGTCATTTTTCATTCGCTACCCCGAAACGGCTACGGGAACGGTGCTCTTGCACAATGCTGCCGGCAATGTCGCGCTTGCGCCGCGTGTGAGTGCGCGCATTGCGGATATACGCATACGACCGGGCGAAAAGGTGAAAAAAAATGATACTTTGCTCATCTTGGAAAGCTCTGCGGATTTTCGCAATCTCTTGCTTTTAGATGCTTTTTTGAACAATTTTGAGGCGGAAGATACGGCAAATTGGCGAAAAGACAGTCCCGAATTTCGCAAAATTTTCGCCTTGACAGGCTTAGGCGCAATGCAACCCGATGCGGAAAATTTTGTTAAAAAAATAAAAGAATATCGCCTTTTTTGCGCCCAAAATGCTTATGCCAAAAAGAAAACGGCTTTGGAAAAAGAAAAGGAGCATCGCATCGCGCTCAACCAAATTTTGCACACGCAAATCCGTTTGCAAGCCGAAGACCTCAACATTAGCACGCATCATTACGATACGGATTCGCTGCTTGCCTCAGACGGCACGATTGCGAATAAGGAGCGTTTGCAAACAAAAAGCGCGCTTTTGAGCAAAAAAAGTGCTTTTGAACAAAGCAAATCAGCCGTCATCAACGGCGATTTGCAGCTCGCGCAACTTGAACGCAATTTGAGCGAATTGGAAATTCAGTTTAACGAACAACAATTTAAAATGCTCTCCGAACTGACCGCCGCCTTGACGACTTTGCGCAAGCAAACGGCAGAGTGGAAGATGCAATATTTGCTGCTCGCGCCCTTTTCTGCTTTGCTCAGTATGCCGAAGCCGAAAGTGCTTTTTGAGGAGGTCAAACAGGGCGAAACGGTCTTTACGTTCATTCCCGACACGGAAAATGTGTATGCGATAGCGCAAATTGAGGGGCAATTTATCGGAAAACTCGCTGTCGGGCAGGGCGCAAAAATCAAATTAGAGGCTTTTCCGTTTGCGCGCTACGGCAATTTGCCCGCACGGGTTACGCACATAGATTGGCAGGCGAAAGAGAACAAATACGCCGTTTTTTTGCATTTGTCTGACGGATTAAAAACGGACAATCATAAAATCCTGACATTTCGCCCCGATATGCAAGGCGCGATTGAAATCATCACCGAAGAACGCCGTTTGATTGAAAAATTCTTTGAACAAGTAAATGTTTTTGCGGAGAAAGTACGGTAGAAAAATGATTTCATGTGATTTGTATGCCTGCATTGTGAAAAATATTGAGCAAATCAGCCCTAAATTTTTCCGTCTGAAAGTCTTTTCTCTTGCTCAAAAAACGGTCAACGGCAAGCAGGTAAGTTTCGGCGAGAAAATGAAAAACTTCATTTTCTTTGGCATTAATAAAATTTTCATAGTTCAAATTGATGCGTATTTCTATTTCATTTGTTTTTTTGCGGTAAATAATTCTTTCTTTTTCAGAAAAAAAATCGGGAGCAAGAGCCACGAAAATAACCGTCAAAGCACTGTGGGAGCAATAATTTTTGACATCTAAAACGCTTAACAAGCGAAGAAACCCCGCGTCAAATGGCTTCATTTGCGCTTCGCAAGATTTATCTGCAATGAAATTTGTCCAAATATTTTGCATTTTTTACTCGTTTGACTACCTAAAAATTTTATTACCCGGGGGCAACAACAAAGGCGTATTTCTGTTTTGATTTTCTGAGCAAAAAAAATAGGAAGTTTGTCGCGATACCCGACGTTTGATTTTTCGCCTTTTCTTTGATGGATGTCGCAAGGCGAACTTCTTTTGTGCTCAATCAAAAAAAAACAATAATCCTTTGTAAAATAAGAAAAAAACGGAACAATTAAAATCAAAAAAATTTCACTTCTTCTTGGTTTTCCTTACACCTAAACATTTCTCAAAAAACCGTTTCACCGCCCAAAATATTTACCTAATCGAAACTATTTTTCACTTTGCCGATTTTGAAAAACTTGCCTTATTTTCTTGCGTAAATTTGTATTGTAAGCAAAAGAGATATAAAGCAAAGAGACGCTTTGCTCAAAAATATACAAATTTTGCGGTGCAACAAGACTTTTTTAGTGCATAGTTTTTAGGATAGGAAAAATTGAAATAGGCTGCGAATTTTTCGTCGTCTTATTTATCTTTTAGCACCGCAAATTACAAAATCTTTTTCAAATGTTTTGGGATTTATTTGGTTTAATTGTTGGTATTGAAAGAAGCCCGCTCAAATTGAGCGGGTTTCTTTTTTGTAATTTTCCCCTTAGCTTGCAAAATTTTATCGCTGCATAAAATCCTCAATATATGCAATACAGAGGTCAACGGAGGCTTTTATCCCTCGAATGTGCGCACGCTCGCTCCCGTGTGAGGCGGCTACACCCGCGCCGATGAGCGCGACACGAAATTGCTCTCCCGCGCGCCAAGCGGCTGAACCGTCTGAACTGTAATACGGATAAACGTCGGTTTTGTAAGGAATGTTATTTTTTTGAGCAAGTTCGGTTAATTTTTTTCGCATCGAAAAATCGTACGGACCGGAACTGTCCTTTGCGCAAATTGAACAAAAAAGTTCACTGCCCTCCAAGCCGTTGCCCACAACGCCCATATCCAAAACCAATAATTCTTCCGTGTTTTCGTCATATCCGCCCGCCGCGCCGTGTCCGACCTCTTCATAATTGGAAAAAAATAAACTCACGGGCGGCTCTAATCCCTTGTTTTTAAAATACTTGGCTGTTTCAAAAAGCACTAAACAAGCGATTTTATTGTCAAGGAAACGCGATTTGATAAATCCCGACGATGTTTCCCGATAGTTCGTTTCCAAAGCAATGAAATCGCCCGGCGCAATGCCGAGTTGCCGCACATCTGCCTCATTTTCAACAACTTCGTCGAGAACAACGTGCATATTGAGGTGGGAGCGCATGAGGTTAGACAATTCTGCATTCGCGTGTTTTGCGGGATTGTCCAAATAGACACTTCCCGTATATACTTTTCCGGCAAGGTTATAAATGCGAACATGCCCCCCTTCAATGTCGTTCAAAGACGGGCTTCCGACGAGCGAAAAAGACAATTTTCCGTCTTTGCGAATGCCGCTGACCATCAATCCGAGCGTATCAAAATGCGCCGCAAGCGTCAATCGCGGGCGTTCGTGTAAATTGACCACAACCGCGCCTTTTTTTGTTTTTTTTGCCGACAAACCTACTTTTTGACTCTCGACAAGCAAATACTCAGCGGCAGCGTCCGTGAAACCGGAAGGTGAGTCAATATTAATCAACTCTCTTAAAATTCTTACGTCCATGATATTATTTTTTTGAAAAAAACAAAGGTAAGAAAATGTGCCCTTTTTATAGCATTTTTGACTTTTTTTGCCCTAAAAATTATTTCCTGCAAATTTATACACCGTTTTTATCGCCCTAATCGCAATTTTTCCGCTTGGAGTTTTAAAGTTTCTTGCTTTTTTTTTATTTTTTTTGAACTTACTTACATCTAAAATCGTTTTGCAGTAAGGAAAAGAAATTGCCCTGATAATGTCAGGTCTTTTTCAAAACGTGAATTTTGTTGTTAAGTTTTAATAATTTTTAAATCTTTTGTCGGTATTTTACCTGCAAATTAAATTTTTTGAACATTAATTTTTTTAATATGATTCCCGAAACAGACATACAAAAACGCGAGGAGCTTTTGTACGCCATTATTGACGGTTACGCGACAAAAGAAGAGCGCGACACCTTTTTTGAACTCTGCCAAAACTGCAAAAAAACTTTAAAACGCTACGAACGCGAAAAAGAAGTAATTTCTTTTATACGACAAAACTTGCGACACGCGCCTTTGCCGCCTAATTTTGAAGACAAAATCAAACAAAATATTGAAATTCTTTTTGCTTAATCAACTGTAAAAAAGCATTTTAGAATTATTCTCATTCGGCTGATAAATCATTTTAAAACTTAGTGTTCGTAAAGAGTTCTTAGCTGATAACATGCTGAAAATCAAACTTTAACAATTTTTTTTATATCGTCCGAAGGAAAAAGAATGGAAAACTGAAATTGTGAAAGGCTTGATTTTCATGTTAATTTTTACTGTTCCGTATTCATTTTTAAGCAGAACGACATGTTTAATTTTGTCATTTCATTGCTGATGCTCTTTTTAATACCGTTTGCATCTGTCGTTTTGGTGTATTTAGTATTTTACATTGTGAGGGAGAAATATCGGCATTCAGATAACATAATGGCGATTTTGGCACCGATTCTGACGATTTTATTGACAATTTACTTTTTGGCTTTGTCCGAAAGTTATGTACTTTATTTACTTGACTATTTTAACTTTTCGTTTAGCTATATTTTAAAATGGCTGACTGTTCCTGCGTACGTTTTTTTTATCTTTGATTTGGAAAGAAAGTTTCAAAATTTTAATGTCATCAAAAGTGAAGATTTACAAATAAATGCAATGTCTCATTTTTACAGTAATGAAGAAATTTTAAAACCCATTCTTGATAAAAACAGGAAACCTGTCCTTATTATAGCTTCTTTATATGCTTTTGTAGCAACACTGTTTTTTTCAGTGGTCTTTTTTTGGGAAGGTCTTCAAAAGTACCTGCTCTTTTTTGTTTGACAGCATAATCGCCCTTGTTTTACATCTTCTCCAAACATCTGTTAAACGCTCGCCGTCGCTTATGTCATCACAAGCGACAAAAAAAATATTTTCCATCTCTTGTTACTTTTTTTTGAAAGAGTATTATGAAGAAAAAACAAAACTATGGGAACTCTTTTCCTTTCCGTCATTGCGATGGCGGTTGTCGGCACGGCTTGTGCGATGTTGTTAATCATGTATTTGATAAAATCCGGCGCGAAAAATACCGATTTCGCTGCGTTTGACAAACCCAAAAAGTATCCGTTTGCAGACTTGGAACGCTATCGTTTCCTGACCATGAATGTCGGTTTGGTCATCAGTTTGGGGATTGTTTTGACTGCTTTTGAGTGGAAAACTCCCGTAGACCTCAAATTGCCGTCTTTTGATGCGGAATTTTCGAGCGAAGAGATGGTGCATATACCGATTACGAAGCAGGAAACTCCTCCGCCGCCTTTACAAAAAATCCTCACAAATCCCGAAGTTAAAATCGTGGAAGATGACAAAGTCATTGAAAATATTGAGGTTAAATTTGAAACCGAAAACCCCGAAGAAGCCGTTACAGCTAATCCTGTCAAAATTGAAACCCCCGAACCCGAAGCGGAAGAAGTTGAAGATGATTTTGTATTGGTTGCGGAGGTGAACGCAGAGCCGGAAGGCGGCATGGAAACTTTGTTAAAATTTCTTGCTAAAAACATCAAATACCCCCGACAAGCTCAAAAATTAGGGGTGGAAGGCAAAGTTTTGGTGCAATTTATTGTCAACAAAGACGGA
The DNA here is from genome assembly GCA_052033485.1 of Bacteroidota bacterium. GTDB lineage: Bacteria > Bacteroidota > Bacteroidia > Cytophagales > Bernardetiaceae > JBPOJO01. The sequence continues at coordinate 8,737 of JBPOJO010000263.1, forward strand.
AGTTTGACGGATTTCTCCGTGCTGAAAGGTGTGGGTGCCGGCTGCGATGAAGAGGCTGTGCGCGTACTTCGCGAGGCAAAAGCGTGGAAACCGGCGAAACAAAGAGGGCGTGCGGTCAAACAAAGAATTGTTTTGCCGGTCGTTTTCAAACTTTCTCGCTGATATTTTGTGCTTAAAAAAATTAAGCAGCGTGGTTGAAGGCGTAAAAAAAATCATTTAGCCAATAAAATTAAAAAAAGCAAAAAACGAGGCAAAAAAATTTGCTTGCCTCGTTTTTTTTGCTTAATTTTGCAAAGCATGCAAGCTCGCATGAAGTCTCCTAAAAATTTGCCTGCACCGTAAAATTATGGAAAAAAAACCGATTATTGCGCACCGCGGCGCACATTCTTTTTTTTGCGAAAACACTCTCCCCGCCTGCGCAAAAGCCTTTGAATTAGCTTGTTACGGAGTTGAAATTGACCTTGTTTGTTCGGCAGACGATAAACTCCTCTTAGCGCACGACCCTTTTGTCGACAAACAATTTACGCTTGATGAAAACGGCAAGCGTATAGAAGATAATCGTTTTGACAATTTTTTTGAACTTGACTATTCGGATATACGAAAATTAAGGCTCGGCGAAATTGCGGAGAAAAAATTTCCGGGACAAACGCTCTGTAAAACTTATTTTCCGCTCTTAACTGAATTTTTGCTTCTTGCAAAACGTGCCAAAACACTCTACAAACACGACTTTTTGCTCTGTCTTGAAGTGAAATCGGACGAGAATCAATACGGAAAATTCTACCCTTTTCCCGAAAAATATGCACGCTTACTCGTTGCCGAACTGAAAGAGTTTTCGGATTTAAACATCGTTATTTTTTCTTCTGACCTGTTATTCTTGACCGAATTACACAGGCTAAAACCCGCTCTTCCGCTCATTCCTGTTGCGGACGGCTTCAAAGATGCTGCCTTTTTTGACAATAAAATGTTTTCCGGCTTTGCTTTGCATCATAAAACTTGGAGCAAAGAAGCGGCGAGAATTTTGCGAAAAAATGAAAAAACAAGTTTTTTATGGACTGTTAATTCCGAAGAAGCTTTTTTGGCATTGCCCGATTTTAGGTTCACTGCCGCAGTCAGCGATTTTCCGCTTTCATATTTTATGCAACCGGCAAAAAGAATAAGTTATTAAAAATGCTCAATTATCAGCAAAAGTAATCTGTGCATCTTGCTAAGAAATGCTGATTTTTTTTCGTATCGCATTGAAAATGAGTGGTTTGTGTTTTTTTTATTAAAAATAAACCCAATGCCCGCGAATTTTTCCCCGTGAAAACTCCAAAGTCGGAGCGGGAATTTTAACGACCGAAAGCACTTCAAAAATTGTTTTCAGCCATTTTTTTTTCGTTTTGAGTTTGTTGAGGGCAAAATCTAAACTCAGAAAAAAACTTCTTTCGTGTATATACCCAAAAGACGCGCTTTCTGCCGGATTTGCATACAACATATTTCTGCCGCCGTAACCGATGCTGAGATGGCAATATTTAAAAAAAATTCTTTTTGAATTTAACAATTTTTCACCATCTAAACTTAACCAATAGGTTTGACCGTTGTAGTCTTTTAAAATTTTTTCTCCGATATTTTTTCCGAAAAGGCTTGGGCGTTTTGCGGCAAATGAACTTTCGGAATATGAAATTTTTAATCTCATTTTTTCTTCACCCCAAAAAAACATTTGTACGCCAAAAAACAAACTTCCGCTGAAATTTGCCGCCAAATCGCCGTAACTCGCCCCGTAATCAGGTGAAAAACCGTCAAAAAACTCAATCGGAGTCAGTAACAAACCGCCCGAAAAAGCTGAGAAACAAGCGGCTCTTTTTTGAGAAATTCCCGCGCCGGTCATTAAAAAATAGCCGTACCTACTCAACAGATTTGCCGAAAAAGCATGACCGATTTTGTCCGTTTGTTGCCAATTATTATTATCGTTAAAAAAATGAAAATTGTTTTTTCCGTTTTGATACCATAGTTTGTCCAAAAAAATAAAACTTCCGGTATATACTGCTGCCGAAGATGCCGCAAGTAAGCGAAAATTTTTTTGTCGTTTTTGTGCACTGTCAGCCTCAAAATTATTGCATTTAAGGGCGTAAAGTGGAAAAAAATAAAGGTTTGACAAAACAAAAAGCATAAAAAATGCTTTATGACCTAATTCGCTGCCGATAAAAAACATTGATTTAATGAATGAAAAATTAAAAAAAATTGATTAAGGCACAGATTTTGACTGTTTTTGATAAACTACCTAAAAATGACCGGCTTTTATTTCCAAAGGCTAATTTTTTTTAAAACATTTTGCCTTTTAGCTTTTTTTATCTCATTTTTCTCGGCTTCGGCACAAAATTCAAAACTTGACAGTATGCAAAATGCTGTTCAGAAAGCACAGAATGACACAAGTAAAGTAGTTGCGCTTTTGAATTTTGGCTATGAATTAAGACGAGAAAATAAAAGCAAAGCGGCAGAACTTTTTTCCGAGGCACTTGCCCTTGCGGAGAAAAAAAAATTTTTGCGCGGCATAGGACTTGCGCACAAAAATATAGGTTTTCTCAAATATTTGCAGGCAAAACACGATGAAGCCGGAGAAAGTTATCAAACTGCCATACAATTTTTTGAAAAATCAGGCGACCGCAACGAAAAAGCGCGTGTTTTGTCAAATCTGTCGACGGTTAAACGAATTTTAGGAGACCTCGAAA
>JBPOJO010000065.1:0-1910 GCA_052033485.1 Bacteroidota bacterium
AGGCACTTTATATTGGTAGAAAATTTGAAATATATTTTCGGAAAATGTCCCGATAGGGACTAAATATTTTTGTCCATGATTTGGTAAACCCTTAACTAAACAGCATTGCCCCTTAGGGTGTAATGAAGCTCCTAAAAAGCTGCCATTTCAACTAATTTTCAAACGCAATTTCCCCTTCTCTTGCAACAAGCCGAACGGCTTTCGTTTTATCAATTTTTCCGGCAAGAATAGCCTTAGAAAGTTCGTTGAGAATGTGCTTTTGCATCACTCGTTTGAGCGGACGCGCACCGAATTACTCGAGGATTTCGATTTTGGTTATTTCGAATTTGTAAGCCTGCTTTTTTGTGTCCCTATAATCCAACATTGCAGCATCACCTGCGCCCCTTTTGTATCCGCTGATGCGCACTTTAGTTTGTTTTTTCAATCTGATATCGAGCGGTAGTTTGTCTTCACAAACGATAAGCAGTTTTTCGGCGTATTTTAGCTTGCTTGCGTCGTCAAGGTATACATACTTTTCGCTCATCTTTTCAGGTGTGTCCTCGTTAAGATTGACCATCATCAATGTTCTCAAAAAACGTATTCCACCATCTTCGGGAATATGTTCGGAGAAAGAGTACATATAACCTTCAACAGCATCTAAATACTCTCCTCTTCTTTCTTCATTTGAAAAAGTACAAATCGAAGGTTCAATGTATGGCGCAACCAATTCAATGGAAGTAACTTCAAACTTATAGCCCCTTTTCGTTGTTACATCATTAAACAAAGGAAATTGGTCATTATTTCCGAGTTTATAGCCTTTTATGGAAAAAAAAAGTGGAAAGGCGCTTGATATCGCCTCATGGTATTTTTGGGGGAATTCATTCATACATACAGCCGAAATATTATCAGTATAAGCAATTCTTTTTTCTGCCTTGTCCAAACGAGATAACGACATCTGCACTTTGTTCTCGTTTATCCAAAAAGCATTATTTGAACCTGAGAAAGAATTTCGGCACAAAGGCAACTCCACATATTCTTTTTTCGATAAATTTTCAATCAAACAAGGATTTACGGCAATTTGCGGGATAAATTTCATGTCTGTAATTTCAAATTTATAGCCGGTATAATACCACTGCGACCTGCTGAATTTGAATTGATTATTCTCGCTGCGCTTAAATCCGCTCACATTGACCTCGTAAATATTGTTTTCAAAATTCTGGTCATCGTCAATCATTTTTCTGATGTCGGCAGGAAATTGGTCTTTGCAAACGAGCAATAAATTTTCGCCGTAGGCAATTTGTTCGCTGAGGGGATAATATTTTAGAAAATACAATTTGTCCTCGTCGGTATTCAGGTTAATGACCCATGCTTCCCGCAAAAAAATGTCATAATCAATCTCTTTAAAATACATCAAAACGCCTCGTTGCGATTTGATTTCCTGTCCACGCACTTCATCGGGTTTATAAACACAAAAAACAGTATCGGAAACAGTTTTTCCGGGCAGGGGGAGCACTTCTTTTTTTTGCGAAGATGAGCAGGAAAATTGAGAAAGCAGCACTAAGAAAAAGACTGCAAAGGAAAGGCGAGAAAATTGTGAAAAACGCATAGAAAAAAAATTAGTTGATAAAACATTTTAAGTACAGACCCACGCTGCACTTAAAAAGCAGATGTGTTTTTGCTTTTTTAACAAAAACACATCTTTTACTTTACTCGAGGATTTTGATTTTTCAGCGGTTTTTTTGTTTTTCCGCAAACTATTTGCCGCCTGCAACTAATTTTCAAACGCAATTTCGCCTTCCCGTGCAACAAGCCGAACGGCTTTCATTTTATCAATTTTTCCGGCAAGAATAGCCTTAGAAAGTTCGTTGAGAATGTGCTTTTGCATCACTCGTTTGAGCGGACGCGCACCGAATTGCGGTTCGTAACCCATC
>JBPOJO010000307.1:0-1672 GCA_052033485.1 Bacteroidota bacterium
GGGATATAGGAGCTTTTTAAGATTTTTTCCTACTTTTGTGCGATGGTGAAGAAGTATTATTTTGATATGAAAAAAAGTTTCAATACCATCGGCAGTTCCGTAAAAAAAGTTCATTCTTACTTTTTTGATGAAAATGCCTCTAATTTTTGTTTTTTTTGAATAAAAATCTTATTATTGCGAAATCTAAGGTTAAGTTCTTTCGTTCAAATCAACATCAAAATCATTCTTGCCTCAAAAATGTTGAGCGCGGAATAAAAACATTAATTTTGTCAAAAAATGTCAAAAAAAACACCCAAGAATAAGGAAAAAAAGCAGGGAAAAAAGGTACAAAATGAGCATTCTCTCGGAAGAGTTTACAGCCAACATTTAAAAATCGCTTCAAATTCGGTCATTGTACTGCTTGAAAAGCACCCCGGCGAAGAATATTCTTTGAAAAAAATTTTTAAAGAACTCGGTGCCGAAAACCAACGCGAAAAAAACCTCATTCAAGCTGCTTTAGCGCATCTTGTTGCAACCGGGGCGGTCAAAGAAACGCGCCCGTTTTATTTTCTTGTCGAAAAAAGTCACTCCGCTGAAATTCACCGCGGCATGATTGACCACGTCAGCCGCGAGTATGCCTACGTCATTTGCGACAACTTTGCCGAAGACGTTATGATTTCTACCGAGCGTCTTCACCATGCTTTTCACGGCGACATCGTTGAATTTTCACTCCTCAGACAAGGGCGCAACCGCAAATTGCAAGGGGAAGTTGTCAATATCGTGAAACGAAATAAAACCGAATTTGTCGGAAAACTTGAAATTTCCTTGCGGTATGCTTTTGTTATTGTTGATGACAAAAAAATTCACACGGATTTTTTTCTCCCGCTTGCGCAAGTGAAAGAATTCGGTGCCAAACACGGCGACAAAGTCATTATCGAACTCGCCGAATGGAATCCGAACAACAACAATCCGACTGCCGTTTTGAAACAAGTGCTCGGAAAGTCCGGCGAAAATGAAACCGAAATGCACGCCATTTTATTTGAATTTGGCTTGCCTTCCAAGTTTGAAAACCAAATTGCTGAAGAGGCAGAAGCCATTCCCTTTGATTTTTCGGAGGAAGAAATTGCTAAAAGACGCGATTTTAGGCATATTACCACTTTTACCATTGACCCCGACAACGCGAAAGATTTTGACGATGCCCTTTCGGTGCAAAAATTGGAAAACGGAAATTGGGAAATCGGCGTGCATATTGCCGATGTTACGCATTATTTGAAAGAGGGGTCTGCCTTAGACTTGGAAGCCGAAAGACGCGCAACTTCAGTTTATTTGGTCGACCGTGTTGTGCCGATGCTCCCCGAAAGATTGTCTAATAATCTTTGCTCTCTCGTCCCGAATGAGCCGCGATTTACCTTTGCAGCCGTTTTTGAAATGACAGAAAATGCCAAAGTTGAAAATATTTGGATAGGGAAAACCGTCATTTTTTCCGACAGAAGATTTTCTTATGAAGAGGCACAAGAACGAATCGAAACCGGCGAAGGTGATTATGCTCAGGAAATTAACACGCTCAATCATTTAGCTAAAATCTTACAAAACAAGCGTTTTAAGTCAGGTGCGATTGCTTTTGAGAGTGTAGAAGTTAAATTTGACTTGGATAAAAACGGTAAACCCGTCGGAATCAAACCTAAAATTCGCA
>JBPOJO010000797.1:0-4297 GCA_052033485.1 Bacteroidota bacterium
AAAGTACAAAGATTAAGACTCGGCGGCAAGGCGGAACCCGAAATTGTAGAAACGGATAACGGGAGTATACCAGCTGCGGTAAGAAACGCGAAGATAGTAAACGACGTTGAACCAAGAACCCCCGCGCAAAACGCGAGCTGAATTTGTGTTAAAATTTGTTAAATTTAACTTTTCTTTGCATAATATCATGCCGTTTGCAAACACGGGGTTTTTAGCATTTGCGGGTGTTTTTTTATAGGCTTCCGCGTCATATTCGTCAAGACACCAAGAATAGACATTACCGAGTATGTCGCATAAACCGAGCGGATTTGTATAAGCTCCTGCACGGTCGACTGCCTCGATGCCCAAATCGGAATTTTTTCGCGCCGAATGGTCAAAATTAACCTTTGCCTCGTGCAATATTTTTTCGTACTTTTTGCGGTCTATAGCCTCTTGAAGTTTCAAGGAATGATTAAACAAGGGGTTTTCGGAACGGTTTTTTCCGCCCGCAGCGGCATATTCAAATTCCGCCTCTGTCGGCAAAGAAAATAACAATCCTGTTTTGTTGTTCAGCCATTCGATATAGGCTTGTGCATCAACCCACGAAACATGCACCACCGGGTGATTCCAATCCTTTTCTTCGCGCTCTGCTCCCAATTCGTTACATTTCCAAGTACAATCCTCTTTGATATAAAAGTCATTTTTGTCTTCATTGACAACATAAGAACCTTTTTTTGCCTCGATAACTTTGGTTTTGTAATCCATAATTTCCGCTCCTCTCTCCGCACTTGTCAAATAAGCAGAGTCCTTCACAAAAAAGTCAAAATCGCGAATCGTAATGCTGTATTTGCTCAAATAAAAATCGCTCAATTGTATGCTGTGTTTGGGTTTTTCATCGCTGAAATCGTATTCAGTTTTATTGTCTGTTAAGTTTTTGAGCACGTCAAAATCATCTTTATCTCTTCCCATCTCAAAAAAATCACCCTCAATCCAAATCATTCTCGCACTCTGTCTGACAAATGGCAAAACACTCTCTGTATTTTTATTGCGCTCAAAAACAGTTTTGAAACGCTCTTCCGTGCAAAGGGGATTGCCGTGCAAGCGCAGCGAAATAAGGGTAGGTTTTTCCCAAAAGGCAATCAAAGGGGCATTTTCGCTCGCTTTTTCTCTGTCCGAAACAAAATGAAGGGCATTATTGCTCAAATCAGCTTCCGTTAAAACATTCCAAGAATGTAAAAAAGATACATCGCTCAGGAGATTATCGCAAAGTTGAAGATGTGTGCAATTATTTTTCAAAAATAAAGCAAAACGCTGATGCGATTTTAAAAACTCCTGTAAAGAAAAATCGCTTTTTTTGACAAAATGTTTGAACAATCGGTATCCCTTTTTCTTCTCCGATTTTTTCTCTGTTTTTTCCTCCAACTCACATTCCTCGTGCGTATAGAGGTGCTCAAAAAGTATTTCATTTTGAAATAATTTTGCATAAAAATTCGGAATCTTGGCTTTCTCGGCTTCCCGCGTTCGCATCAACAAAGACTCGGTCGGTTCCGTGAGCTGCCTGCTATTGACTTTGAAAACAGACCAATTTTCGGTATCTTTGCGCATATCGGCAGATAGCAATCTGCCGATTTCCCCACATAAACGCCAATGTAAAAAGAGATTTTGCGATTTTTCGGCTAATTTTTCTTTGAATCGGAGTGCCAAAGCGCGGACTTTCAAAGAGGGGAAATCGGCACCGGGGAAAGCTTCGGGTTTCAAAGAAAATAAAAATGTTTGCTCTTTCGGTGATTCCGCAATTTTATCGCGACACATTTCATCATAAAAACGCAGTGCAAGGGGTATATTTTTGTCCTTGCGGTCAGTATCGTTTTCACCCCAAAGACTGCGATGCAATCCGCCTTCATCAAAATCCGGTCGCCCTAAATGCTCTGCCGAGGACAAAGCAGGCTCCTCTCGGAAATTATTTTTGTCGGAATTTTGCATCCGGGCATGAAATTTTTGCTTCTTAAAATACTCGCGCTCATCAAAAAACAACTTTGCGAGAAAATAATCGTAAAAACTGCGGTGCGAAAATTCATACTTTTTATCGGCAGTTCTTTTGAGCAAAGCATTGTTTTTCGCATGAAAAATGGACATTTTTTCGGTTTTTACTTCACTGCCTTGTTCAATGATTTCGTATTCAATATCATGGCAGTCAGCGAGTATTTTTAATTCATTGAGTAAAATTTGCGGTTTTTCAGAAAAAAAATATTCGGCTAAAACCATGATAAATTCGGGCAGTTTCTGAACGAATTTACCGTTGTTGTCAGACGATTGTTCAATTTTTGAGGCTTCACGCCTTGTCCATAAATCAATGAGTTTTTCGTAGATTTTATACAAATAGACCGTTTGTAAATTTTCATGTTTTTGAATTTCCATAATATCGTCAAACCAAGAGAGCATCAAAGGGCGTGAAAAAAAATCGGCATTAGAATTAAAAAGCTCTTTTGCGGGGGGATTTTCGGGATAGCGTTTTTTGATGTATTGTTCGGCTTGTTTTTTTCCGAAAGACAATTCAATTTTGAAAAATTGGCTGCTTGTGTCTTTTCCGAAGATGATTTCGTCATTATCATTGACAAATGCCTGCTGCCTTGTTGTGGCAATGACGGCTTTAAATTCGGAAAGTTGTTTGCTCAAACTCCCTTTTCTGTCCTTGTAATTATCGTGCAAAGCCTTGTCTTCGTCGAGGGCATCAATAAAAAGTACTGTACGCGATTTGTTTTTCAGTGCCGCCAAATCCTTGTCGGTTTGTTCGCCGCAATAGATAAAAGCCACATCAAAAGGCGGTTTAGTCAGGCAATATTCCGTAAAAAGTTTTTGTAAAAAAGTAGTTTTTCCCATACCGAAATCGGCTTTCACAAGCGTATAAGTGTGGGTATTTTCTTTTTCAATTTTCAAAAAACCTTTCAAAAAATGCGTAATGATGTCTTTATTCCAAAAAGGCGGATTCTCGAACTCTTTTAAATTAGCGTGCATATCACAAACTAAATTTCTTAATTTTTCTTGATGCGTTATATTGTAATCGGGCGCGACAAAAAAAGCAAATTTATTTTTGAGCAGGTTTTCGGCTTCACGCAAGGCGGCGTTTATTTCCGCCGGACGAAACCCAAAAATTTTTCTCCACAACCACGGGCGCGCTTTGATTTGCGATTTTTCGTAGCCGTGCGCATTAAAAAATGGAAATAAGAGCCATATAAAATGTAAAAAAGGGGCAACTTTCGAGGGATTACTTCGCGCCTCAATTTTTCCCGAGCTGAAATAAAGAAAGCTGTCCTCCGGGGCATCGTACATTTTTGCCGCTCTTAATCCTTCTGCAAAGCCTCTTTTATACCTAATTTCAGGTTTTTCTTGCCGATATTTTGTTACATTGCGATAAAAAGCATTTGAAAAAGCGCGTGCCTTTGTTCTGTCAATATTTACATTTGCAAAAATGACAAAGGGGATAATGTCCTTAATTGCCTCCGCGATTTCTCGCGTAGCACCACAAGCGTTCAAAATTACCAATTCAGGGGGATTTTGAATATCGAAAAGTTCTTTGAAACCTGCGGCGTTGAGCGGTTCGGCTTTTCTCCCCTCAAAATCATGCAAATAGAAGCCGTCTTGGTCGTTATGCCCCGAAAAATGCACAATTTCGTATTTATTTTTACCGAATAAGGGAATATTTTCGGTGAGTTTATTTTTTTGAGGAGCAGAGAGGATTTCAACATCAGCCCAAGGTTTAGTGAGTTTCTGTATATCCGATTCCTCTTCTGACATTAGCTCCAAGTTTTTCTTCCCCGGCGGATTAGAAGCGACCAAAAGAATATTTTTCATAAGGAGTTTTTTGATTTTTTTGCAGCAAAGACTTCAATCTGTGAAATTTTTGCATGGTTTTGCGATTTTATCGGCAATATTTGTATTTTTTTTGAAAAAACAAAATAAAAATACAGGATTGGGTCAAAAAAAAAAGTTTGTGAGCAAGATGCTTCACATTACACTGCTCAAAAACAAAGTATTGCAAGCATCTTGCTTGCCTCATCTAAACAAAGTTTGTGAGCAAGATGCTCACTTTACACTGCACGCCGTTGCTTGTGTCCTCACAAGCGACTTTTTCAGTTTGGTTTTGCGTTGTGGAAAATACAAATTTTAAGATTTTTTTTGTTTTCAAAAAAACATCGGGTAGGGTATCCTTAGACTTCATTCTAAATATTTTTCTGCGCAAGCTTTAGCTCGCGGTACAAGACGCAAGCTTTAGCGCGCGGTACAAGGCGCAAGCTGAAGCGCGCGGTACAAAAAAAAC
>JBPOJO010000675.1:0-1620 GCA_052033485.1 Bacteroidota bacterium
AGTATATCGAGCCTGCTGCTGAAAGATTAAATGAATCGGCAATTCAACTCTGCGAACATTTTTTTGGAAAACTCAAAAATATATAATTTTCGGCTGTGTAACCAACGCTTTTTCGTGGTGTTTTCTGAAATTGGAAAACAAAAATCTCTACATTGACCCGAACTATGTGCCTTTAACTTTCGCCGAACCGCATCGCGTTTTGGCGGTTTTGCAGTGGATTTTAGATGAAAGTTTGAAAAAATGATAAAATCGGCAAAGGCTGCGAACGGAAAATGCGTTTTTGCAAAGCAAGGAAAGATATTTTTTTCAAATGCTTTTTCCGTTTTTTTCTGTATTTTTGTTGTCAGAAATCAAAAAAACTATGGGATACAATAAATTTCTGAAATTGGATAAATTACGTAAAGATTTGGGATTGAAAGACATTATCGGTGCGTGGTTGCCTAAAAAATTCAATACCTTTTCTGTAAGTGATATTCTGTTCGAAAATTTGACTTCCGCTTCTATGGAGGCTTTGGGTTCGGAAAAAGCAAAATCTGAACAAATCATTACTTCTGTTTTGAGGGAATTAAGAAAACATAATCCTACCCATTTTAAATCTTTTTCAGGCTACCAATTTGATGTGGATAGTAACAAGAATTTGAATGGGTATTGTGATTTTATTCTTTCCTTAGAGGCAAGTGCAGGCGAAATTACCGCCCCTATTTTTTGTGTGGTCGAGGCAAAAGATGACAAAATAGAGAAAGGGTATGCCCAATGCGGAGCAGAAATGTACGCCGCACAAATTTTTAACGAACGAGAAGGAAATCCGAAGAAACAAATTTTTGGCTGCGTAACCAACGCTTTCTCTTGGTGTTTTTTGAAATTGGAAAACAAAAACCTCTACATTGACCCCAATTTTGTACCTTTGACATTCTCCGAACCGCACAGCGTTTTGGCGGTTTTGCAGTGGATTTTAGATGAAAGTTTGAAAAATTAATTTGAAAAATTCGTTTCTGAGGGCATGAATAAGAGCGGAACAATTTGCCTTTGTTTTTAACTTTGCAGTGGATTGTTGCTTTTTACAAAAGGTAAGAAATGAAATTTTTGCTAAAAAAAAATTTTTTTTCTTAAAAATTCCCCTTTCGGGCAATTTCGGTGCAAAAATTGGTTAGTACGAATCGATTTTGTTGTCAATCTTTCAACAAAATATTTTTTGGTTTGTACCTTAACCTTTTGATTAAAAAACATTTATGAAAAAAAATCTGCTTTTAATGCTTCTTGCTTTTTTTCTCCCTCTTTTCGTGTCTGCGCAAATAGACGCTTCGGATTTTAAAGAATATGAAAAAACTGACTTTGTACCGGGTGAAAAAATAATTTTTTTCGATGATTTTTCGTCAGCCAAACAATCCGCGTGGCGATTAAATGCCGAAAATAAACAAGTTGAACTGAACAATTTGCCCGCAGCCGGCGGAAGTTGGTTCAAAGTACCGCGCTCAGGAACATTTTTTCCGCAAAATTTGTCAACATTGCCCGAAAATTTTACCCTCGAATTTGATATGTATGCCGAGGCAGACAAAGTTTCGGAAATGCAAAGCGGTTTGAAAGTTTTTTTTACACAAAAAATCGCAAATTTGAACGAAT
>JBPOJO010000353.1:0-1561 GCA_052033485.1 Bacteroidota bacterium
GATAGTGAAAAGCAAGCCCCAAACCGACCAAATACTCGTCCAAAGCAGGATAATTCGGAACGGAAACAATTAAAAATCGTCCGTATTTGTCGCGCTCATTATGCACCTCTACGACAGTACCAAGCGGCAAAATAGCCTCTAAATGCACCTTAGCAACTTTACCGATTGCCGTCCCGATTTCGGGCGCATTGATGTTTTTGATGCGGACTTTGAACAAAAAAAGTTCTCCGCTTTCCTCTTTAATGGCAATCTGAAAAGTGTCGCCGTCATATATCTTTGTTACCGTTCCTTTCATTGTCTTTAATGATTGTTTTGAAGTAGAGGTCGACAAAAGTTAAACGCAGGTCAATAGTTTCCTGCAAATGTTTGATGTTCATTTCGAGTTTCATAATGCGCTCTCTCAAAGCATAATAAGCACCGAGAACAGCCAATAAAACCGTAATGACATGCTCAATAATCTGTATGTAGGCTTCCATAGAAGATTGAAGATTAGAAGATTGATTTTTAAAAAAAGGCAAGACCGAGCGGCGGCAGCCGCTCAGTCTTATCCTTTTTAAGAGGCAGGAACAGTCGCGCGATGCGTGGTGATTTCGCTAATCATGGTATTGATGTCCGCGCTTTGATTGCTTGCAGCCGTTGCTTCCGCAGTTTTCAATTTTTGCGAAATAATGTCGGAGCTTTCCAATTTGCGGTTAATCAACGTCAAAGAGTGAGTCGCGTCGTAGAGTTTTCGACCCATCGAATCTTTCACATCGCCGGCAGAAAGGCTGTCATATACTGATTGATAGGCTGCAACTTCCGCTTCCGATGCCTGTTTAGAGGCGTTGAGTTGAGTAACGGTTGTAACCATTTTATCCGCGCTGCGTGTCGCAACGAGAGAGTCAAAATCCGAGTCGCCGCGCAAAATGTCGAGGCGTGCCAAAGCTGCATCGCAATCTACTTGCGTAGGAAAATTGGCGGTTAATTCAGCAGGTGTAAACATATACCTTGAAGATGTTTGATAGTGAAACATGACACAAATATATGCGGGTAAAAAAAAAGGCTTGTCGTAAATGTTCGTTTTAAGACGTTTTTATACGTTATTATACGCTTTTGTACACTTTACATAAGGTTATGCGCGTGTAAAATTTTGACTGTTTCGTTTAGATTGAGTTGGTAAAATTCACAAAAGCGATACAAAGGAACTTTCCCTTTTTTCATGTCGTAGGCAAATTTGACATCTTGTAATAATCTTTGCCCGTGTCGTATGCTGCAATTCATTAATACTGCGGCTGTTTTTCCTGTGAGAACCATAATAGTAGATTAAAGATTGAAGCCGAAAATTAAAAGAAAATTAAGAATAAAGCAAAAAAATGTACGTAAACATACGCTTTTGTTCGTTTTGTATGGCGTTTTTTAAGATTGAAAAAATTATTGACAAAAAAAACGCCACTCCAAAAACGCCAAAAAAAAAGACAGCCATAAAATGACTGTCTTTTTTAATCTCAACACAAAAAACTATTTACGTCCGAATTTTGAATATTTGTAATTGACATCGTCGTCAAATGTCTGAACATCGGTA
>JBPOJO010000058.1:0-1918 GCA_052033485.1 Bacteroidota bacterium
AAACCAAAATTCCGCCTTTTTTAACATACGGCGACGAGTTTGTTTTGCCTTTGCGAATCAAAAATTTTAGCACAGATGCCAAAAAAGTGCTTTTGCAAATGACTTTGCCCGCAGCTTTTGAGCTACTCTCTGTTCCCGAAAAAATTATCAACGTGCCCGCAGGGGAAATTTTAACCGTTTCGCCCAAAATAAAAGTAAAAAATGTTTTGGGAGAAGGGCAAATTAGCATCATGTTGCGCGATGCCAACACAAAAGAATTTATTGATAATTATTCAGGAAAAACCCTCATTTTGAATGCGGGTTTTCCTGCGTCCGTTTTTTTGTCGGGGCAAAAACAAAGCGACGAATTGGTTTTTCAGGTACAAAATGCCATTGCGGGCAGTGAAAAAGCTGAGATTGAAATTATACCGACAGGTTTTAATCAATTTATTTCGGATACCGAAGCTCTTTTGCACGAACCTACGGGTTGTTTTGAACAAACTTCCTCCACTACTTTTCCCAATATTATGGTGCTTCAACTGTTAAATGATTTAAAAATAAAGAAGCCTGATATCAGTGAAAAAGCCAAAAAATTCATCGTTCACGGCTTGGCAAGGTTAAAAAGTTTTGAATGTGTGGGCGGCGGTTTTTCGCTTTTCTGCAATAATCCTGCAAGTGAAGGTTTAACGGCTTACGGTTTGTGGGAATTTTCCGAAATGCAAAAAGGGGGCATAGATGTTCCGACGGAGTTGCTTTTGCGCACTACGGAGTGGATTTTAAAGCGTCGGAAAAACGGTTTATTTGATTTGGTTTTCGGCGGTTACGAATCGAAACATTTATTCACAAGCAATGCCTATATTCTTTTCGCGCTTTCTGAATCCGATGCGAGTTTGCGGGACGTAGTTTTTAAGGAACTCTCCAACATGATTGCATACAGCGACACTGTTCAAAATCAATACATTAAGGCACTTTTAACCAATGCTTTGTTGAATTTTGGACATGAAAAAAGCGGTGAATATTTGCGAGCCGTCATGCAAAATCAGGACGCAGAAGGCAAAATTCCGCATAAAGGGGCAACTTTTATGTACTCTTATGAACCTGCTTCTCATATTGAAACGACCGCACTTGCTTTATTTGCCGTTCAAAAGGGTAAAAATGCAAATTTAATCACGAATGAAGAAGCGGAAAAATTCAGCAAAAAAGCAGTTGAATTTTTGTTAAAAAACAGAAGAGCCTTCGGCGGATACGGCACAACACAATCTACCGTATTGACTTTAAAGGCTTTAGGGGCGTATTTGAAATCGTATGGAACAGAAAATGGGCAAGGAAAAGCTACGGTGGTGTTTAATTCGAAAGAAAAAATTGAAGTAGATATTTCGGAAAAACAATTTCAGAAACAACTGATTTCGCCCGACATGAAAAATTTTAATACTGAGGGTAAAAACAAATTGTCGCTTTTTTACAGCGAATCGCCTCTTCCTTACACGATTCGCGTAAAGTGGGATTGTTTATTGCCACAAAATGCGGCAGACGCGCCTTTGCAACTTTCCGTCAACATCAATGAAAAAGCAACCTTACAAAACGGCAAAACCTGCACCATGACCGCAAGCATGAAAAATATAAGCGGGAAAGATGTACCGACGAGTATGCTGATTTTGGGTATTCCGAGTGGTTTTTCACTTTTTCCTAATCAGTTGCGCGAGATGCAGGCGGCGCGTGCTTTTGATTATTATGAATTGAAAAACAACAAATTGGTCATTTATTTTCTTGAAACAAAAAAAGACGCACTCATTCAATTAAGTTTTGACTTAAAAAATGAATTTTCGGGCAAATTTTCTCCGCCCGCTTCTTGTGCTTATCCCTATTACAACCCCGAAAAACGTTTTTGGACAAGCACGGGCGAAATTGAAATCAAGGAAAATTGACAAGGACGAAAAAA
>JBPOJO010000755.1:0-2292 GCA_052033485.1 Bacteroidota bacterium
CTGTGAAGCGGAAATGCGCTTCACCCAAGAAAATCCGCTCATTAATCACCTCTAGGGCACGGTCAAAGAAAGTGAAAGTTTGATTGTTTCGCATTACGATTTGTTTGAGTACATCAAAAGAATGCACGCTGACGGCAATCAGCAGCTTCAAAAAGTTTTTGCAGATATTTTCGATAAAGACAGCTACGATTACATTCTCTTTTTGGGCTGCGATTTTGACAAATGGTATTTTCAATTGGTCTTGAATTTGCTCAAAATCGGCTTTGAATACGACGCTTACGAAGCTTTGGCTTTGAGTTCGGAAAGTACCAAAAACCATTGGCAAGATGTCTATGAGCAATATTTTAAGGTTGAATTTGTGGAGGACAGCCAAATTGATGACTTTATCAATCAACTCTATGCAGAATTTGAGCCTTCCGAATTACGGCAGCCTGTCGAGAATAAAATCATTCGCAAATTCAACAAAAAAAATCTTTTCAATTTGCTTTTTGAGGGTTTCGACGACACAAACCTCAAATTGCTTTGTCAATTGGATAACGATTTTGATAAAGTGTATAAGGACTTTGCAGACGGTCAAAAAAAGAGTCAGCGGATAGAAGAACTAATTAACTACGCTGTAAGAAATCTGTTGATAGGTAAACTTTTGTCATTGGCGCAAGAGGCAAACCCTGCAATGTACGAACAACATAAACCCTACGAAGATGCCTAAGCAAAAAATCAATCGTTATCCGGGCGTTGTGCCGTTTGATGAAAGTCAGCAGTCGGTTTTTTTCGGCAGGGACAATGACATCGACAAACTTTCACGCCTCATCAAGCGTGAGCAGCAAATTTTGCTTTATGCAAAATCGGGTTTGGGCAAAAGTTCGCTTGTGAATGCGGGTGTATTGCCGCTTTTGCGCAAGGAAATGTTGCCGATAAAGGTGCGTTTCGGGGCTTATGTCGCAGGGAAATCGCCCTCGATTGTACAGACTTTGCGGGATTATTTACCGAAAGCACAAAACAACAAGCAGTTTTTCCTTTCAGAAAAATTGCAGCCTGCCGAACTTCCAAACTCGCTGTGGCTCGATTTTAAGGCTTTGCAAGCGGAAAATGAGCAAACTTTTCTCTTGGTTTTAGACCAATTTGAAGAAATTTTCAGTTATCCTGCCGACCAAATCGCGGATTTTAAGCGACAAATGTCGGATTTGTTGCAAAGGGAAGTGCCGCTTGCGGTCAGCAATTTCATTGAGCAAGCGCAAAAACAAAATCCCGATTTTTTGAGTGATGAGGAGGAGGATTTTGTTTGGGAAAAGCCGAAGGTGAAAATGCTCATCGTTATCCGTGAAGACCGATACAGTTTGATGAACCGCCTCACGGATTATTTGCCCTACTGCCTCGACAACCGCTACAACCTTGCTCCGCTCACGCAGGCGCAGGCACGTGAGGCGATTGTGAAGCCGGCGGAGAAGCCGCAGGGCGAGGAGTTCCTTACGCCGAGTTTTGCTTATCAGCCGGAAGCCTTGCTGAAAATCCTTGATTTTTTGACGAAAGGCGGTCATGTCGAAACGACGCAGTTGCAAATCCTTTGCAATCGTTTGGAGAGTTTGCGATTGCAGCAAATCACCGAACGGGATATTCCGAATTTTGACGATATTTTCTTGCAATTTTATGAGGAGAGCATTGCACAAATCCCCGATGCGGCGGAGCAACTTCGTGCGAGGCGATTTGTAGAAACCGAACTCATCAAAAAAGGGCAGCGTGTATCCTTAGATGCCCTTGCCTGCACCGATTACGTCAGCGAAAGCACCCTCAAAACCCTCATTGACAAGCAGCATCTGCTCCGCACCGAAACGAACAGTCGCGGCAGTCAGATTTATGAATTGGCGCACGACTCCCTCATTTCGCCTGTTTTGCAAGCGAAAGAGAAAAGGGAAGCGGAGGAAGCGAGGGCAGAAGAGGAAAGGCGACAGGCGGAGGCTTTGCGGGAGGCGAGGGAGAAGGCGGAAAGAGAAGCACAAGAACGCCTGAAAGAACGCAAAAGGCAAAGAACTATTTTAGTGATAATTTCTTTTGCATTGATAGTTTCCTTATCTTTGTCGGCATGGGCGATTTTGGCACAGCAGGAGGCTTTGGAGCAAAAGGAAAAAGCCCAAAAAGCCTTGATTATTTCCTATCAAGCGAAAGCAAAAGAGTTGGAAAGTGTCAAAGCGGTTTTGGAAAGTGATAAAAACTTGACCGAAGCCAAAAAATATCAACAGCAAATTGATAGTTTGCAAAAACTTATCAAAGAACTGCAATAAAAATCTTGTTTCA
>JBPOJO010000694.1:0-1631 GCA_052033485.1 Bacteroidota bacterium
GGCGAATTGCGATAAAATTCGCCTGAACGATTTAGAAAATCTTTAGTCCCCAAAAAAACGTCAAAAAATTAATTCGTTGCCGGTTAAAAATCAACAGATAAATTTTATGTTTTATTTTTTTTGTTTAGCTTTGCAACAAGGGAAATGCAACATGAAAACAGAACACGAAAAAACATTTGATAAAAGAAAATTAACACATCGGCACGCAAAAGCCGCTCAAAAAATCACCTTTCGTTCGATTTTGCTTTCTTTTTTATTGATTTTGCTCAGCGGTACGGCAATTTTTTATGCCGTTTTTAATGTAAAAAGTGATGAAGAATATTTAGCGGAGCTTTCCGCGCGTTTGCAGGCAGGAGAATATTTGGCAAGCGGTGAAATGAAAGATTATTGTTGCTTAACATTTGAATTACGCAACGAAATTTCCCCTGAATGTGTTTGCCTTTTGGACGGCATTAATTGGGACAACCCGCCGAAAAGCCCCGAATTTTTGTCGGAAGAGTGGGAAGAATATTTTGTAAAGGAAAACCTTATCGGCAGGCGGTTTTTCAGGCACAAAATTTAAAAAAAAATTCTGATTGACTTTGACGAAAATAACAAAAATGGTGTCAGTAAACCTCATTGGCATCGTGAAAATCCGCAAACTGACCTTAAGAATTACTTTTATTTGAATCGAAAAGGTACTCCTGTCAGACGCGGTTCGCCCGATTCGCATATATACGTTAAATTAAAATTACAAGAAAAATGAAAAGCATAAAAAACGAGGGCTTTTTTTCAAACTTCAATTTGTATGACTTGCCGCTTAAATCATTGCAGTTTGATTTCGAACATCGAGAAGCCGTGATGATTTTGGAGGAGTGCGATGAAAATGACTGTGTTCACAACTTAGTTTTAACTTTTAAAAATGTATCGGAATATTCGTTTAAGTACCCTACCGAGCGGTTTCAGTTTGCTGTTTTGGCAGTCCACAGCATTGTGTTTGAAAAAAAATTAAATTTTTACAGAGCTGTAATTTTGGTGGATATGCCTGAAATTCATTCTTCAAGCGACAGAAAACTTGGATTTACTGTCGGAGAAATGTCCATAACTTTTGAAGATTTGGAAGTTATCGGCGGACTGAGTCCTGAAGCGATGAAGTTTAAAATGCGTGAAGAGGATTAAATTTTTTTTCAAAATATTTATGTTTTATTTTTTTTGTTTAGCTTTGCAACAAGGAAAATGCAACATTGAAAACAGAACAAGAAAAAACATTGATGAAAGAAAATTAACACATCGGCACGCAAAAGCCGCTCAAAAAATCACCTTTCGTTCGATTTTGCTTTCTTTTTCATTGATTTTGCTCAGCGGTACGGCAATTTTTTATGCCGATTTTAATGTAAAAAGTGATGAAGAATATTTAGCGGAGCTTTGTATCCGCCCGAGCAACCCCATCTTTCCGACCAACAAAAATTGTTTACAGCGGAAGTTGCAATTTAAATGAGCAGATTTTTATTAAAAAATTGGGGGAGTAAATTTTTGAGTTCTGACATTTTGGTTTCCTTAATGTGGTTGATAACATAAACTAACTACTCTTCGGTATTAATATCTTAATTTTTACAAGTCGCGAAAAAACTGTAAAACATAGCAATCCTCTA
>JBPOJO010000281.1:0-1856 GCA_052033485.1 Bacteroidota bacterium
CGGTTTTCAACGAGGTAAAATTCGCAACCGACGATGGGTTTAAGACCGTTTTTATCAGCTTCGGCGACAAATTTGAAAGCCCCAAACATATTTCCGTGGTCTGTGAGGGCGAGTCCTTTCATACCGTCGTTTTTGGCTTTTTTCATCATATCCGAAATGGAAGCCGCCCCGTCGAGCAAGGAAAATTGCGAATGTACGTGCAAATGTGTGAACTGCATGCTCAAAATAAATTATTTCTTTTTCGGAAGCAAAGATAGGGAATTTTTTTGGGGCGAAGTAAGGAGCATACTTTTCCTCTAATAAAATTTTCAAAAAATAAAAGGAATACCGTCAAAAATATTTCGTAAATTTGTTTTCGCAGGTCGTCCGGTAAGATAAACTTTTATGAAAATATTTTGTATCTTTGCCTATTGCTTATCTGTCAGTGGGCAAAATTTGGAAACTTTGAAATGTAAGTTTTTGCTCATTTTTTTTGTGTATTTGTGAGAATTTTACGCAAAAATACGACAGATAACCCATTTTTTTAAATTTATATTTTGGGGGCTAAGAGTTTCTAAACATGCTCTTAATAATTTGAAAATCTCGTTGTTTTAACAATTTAAAATAATGGTAAAAGAACTCAACATTGAAGACGGCTTAGTTGCCAAATTGAGCGACTTGAAATATACCGTCAGAACGGATATTGGCGACCGAATTGCACTCGAAAAAAATTTTCGGGAAAAATTCGAAGCGCATAACCGCATACGACTGACCGATGACGAATTTAAAAGATTGCGCAACGAGATTATTGATGAAAATGTTTTTGCCTCTGCCAAACGCTTGCGAGAAACCAATACTTTCATGCGTGATGACGGCACTTCTTTGGATTATACACTTCTGAACATTAAAGATTGGTGCAAAAATGATTTTGAAGTCGTCAGGCAAATGCAAATAACGAATGATAAAAGTTATCACCGTTACGATGTTATCATTTTGATAAACGGCATTCCGCTTGTGCATATCGAATTAAAAACGATAGAGGTCAATCCGCGCAAAGCCATGGAGCAAATTGTCAAATACAAAAATGACTCGGGCAGCAGTTTTTCTAATTCGCTCTTTTGTTTCGTGCAGTTGTTTGTCGTCAGCAATTTGCATAATACGCTTTATTTTGCGAACAATAACAACGAACATTTCAAATTTAATGCAGACGAACAGTTTTTGCCGGTGTATAATTTCGCTTCGGAAGACAATAAAAAAATTACGCACTTATACGACTTTGCCGAAAAGTTTTTGAGCAAATGTAAATTAAGCGAAATGATAAGTCGTTACATGGTTTTGGTCGCAACCGAAAAAAAATTAATGGTCATGCGACCTTACCAAATTTATGCAGTGAAAGCCATTACGGATTGCATACATCAAAATCGTGGAAACGGATACATTTGGCACACAACAGGAAGCGGCAAAACCCTCACGTCTTTCAAAGCCTCAACACTGCTCAAAGATAACCCCGAAATTGAAAAATGTTTGTTTGTCGTTGACCGAAAAGACCTCGACAGACAAACAAGGGAAGAGTTTAATAAATTCCAAGAAGGTTGCGTCGAACAAAACACCAACACCGAAGCACTTGTCAATCGTATGCTTTCCGAAGACTACGCCAATAAAGTCATCGTTACGACCATTCAAAAATTAGGGCTTGCTTTAGACCCGAACACAAAAGCAAACTACAAGGAACGCCTCGAAAAACTGCGGAAAAAACGCATCGTTTTTATTTTTGATGAGTGTCATCGCTCGCAATTCGGCGAAAATCACAAAGCCATCAAAGATTTTTTTCCAAATTCCCAACTTTTCGGTTTTACGGGAACGCCTATTTTTGAAGA
>JBPOJO010000786.1:0-5129 GCA_052033485.1 Bacteroidota bacterium
AGTCTATTTAGGAAAATCAAAGCCAAATATAATTTTGTTATTACCGTTTTGAGCATTTCATTAG
This sequence comes from Bacteroidota bacterium, assembly GCA_052033485.1. Taxonomy (GTDB): domain Bacteria; phylum Bacteroidota; class Bacteroidia; order Cytophagales; family Bernardetiaceae; genus JBPOJO01. The sequence continues at coordinate 65 of JBPOJO010000786.1, forward strand.
AGAAAAAAAGTTTTGATGCAATTTCTGTCAAAAAAAATTATCTTTGGGGCTCAAAATGAAACCGACAAAATTATATTTGGTTTGATTAATTTGAAACATGCTTTTCGGACACCCTCAAAATTATATTTGGTTTGCAAAATTTAAAACGTGCTTTTCGGACTGCCTCAGAACTTTTCGGATTAAATGCTTTTGAATTTATTTTTGACAAAAAGCGTAAAATCCTGCCAATTTTCTTTGGAAGAAAAAACAAACTTCGCCGTTTCAAATACCGATTTTTTCTTCGCAGACTTTTCGGTATCGGGATTTTCGTTCGGTAATTCGCTTTTTTGGTCAGGGATATTTTTTTTCAATAAAGCATCAAATTCTTCCTTGCTGATGCGCTCTTCATCTGTTGAAGGAGGCTCTGCAAAAAATTCTTTGCCCAAAATATCCGCTTTTTCAAAGTTTTTTTCTGCTTTTTCTTTGTAACCCAACTGCTCCTGCAAAAGTCCGAGATTGTTGTACGCAACGGCATCTTCGGGGTCGAGACTAATGGTTTTTTCATAGTCCTCAATCGCCCCTTTTAAATCCCCCATGGCAGATTTAATGAATGCACGACTTGCGTAACGAAAAGGATTTTTCGGTTCGAGATTAGCGGCGCGCTCCAAGTCCTGCAAAGCCGCAGGCAGATTTTTGAGGTGAAAATGCGTTACGCCGCGCTGACTAATGAGGTCGGGAATGTATGCATTGAGTGCGTGTGCAGCATCAAAATCCGAGAGTGCTTCGGCATAATTTTGAAGGTAAAAATGCGCAAGACCGCGGTTGTAAAAGGCTTCAAAATGGCTACAGTTGTCGCCGATGTATTCATTAAAAGCCGCAACAGCCTCGCTGAATTTGCCATCTTGACACAACAAAAAAGCCTTATCAAATTTATTTTGCATAGAATTTTTGGGTAAATGTTTTGAATGACTACAATCTAAAAAATCTAAAACGAAATGTAACGCAGATTTTTGTGCTTACATTCCGATTTTGTTTTTCAGGACAATTAGAAAACCCTCAAAATTGTCGAACAGAAAAAAATACTTATTTGTTTTTTGCCTCAATGACTTTTTTCCAAATAACACCTTTTCCTTTTTCTTCCTGTCCCGTAACGATTTTTTTAATCGGATAATCCGGCAATTTTTTTCTGACTGTGCCGTCTCCGAGAATATCTTCGGGCATGAAGTTAAAATTGTAATAGACAATGCCGGCAGCTTGTTGCGTTTCGGGCAGGTCAATAACATTTTGGGGCGTTATTTGCAAAAAAAACGGTGTTTTGATGTCTTCGGGAGAAAAATCACGGCGAGAAAAAACAAGGTGGTTGTCCTCAATTCTAACTTCAAACTCAAACACTTCTTCCTCACTATCCGGCAAAGCACGCCCCGTTACGGGGTCTTTTCGTTTTTTTCGTTTGTCATTTTTCAATTCGCGCCCGTCCATGATGCTTTTAATGCTCGGTCTTTCGTCTGAACGAATTTTAAAGCCTTTTAAAACTTTATTTTCCTCATTTAATTCGTGCATCGGAATTAATTTTCCGTCAACATCTTTGTTAAAAAGAACATGAGAAATTTGGTTGGAGTCGGCAAAATGTATATCAATCGTCGAACAAATTGAGGAATTGATGCCCGACGGACGTTTTTGTTCTTCATTAATAACATAAAAAATGGCTTCAGCATTTCCGTCAACTTTAATATTTTCGGTATAGCCTAAATCATTGAAACCTGCGTAAATATTTTTCCCCTTAATTTGATTGTAATTTTTATATTCGTCGAGCGAAATGATAAAAGAAGAAAGGTACATTTTGAGCGAATCAATCGTATTATTCCTCATTTTTACCGTTACGGAACGCGCCGTAAGCTGACTTTGGTCTGACCAAATTACGGGGTCTCGCTCAAAATAAATGACAGAATCGCGCATATTGTACGTAAGCGAATCGCAAACCGATTGTAAATCAGACTTGTACACCTTTGCTTTCGGGTAGGCGACTAACAACTGTTTTTTGTTTATAGAATCATTTACCGCAACAATCGTATCGGCTGCCAAATACAAAGTGTCCTTTCCGTAAGGTCGCAACATCAATCCGCGCCCATAAACTGTCATTTCATTTTTTGCACTGTTATAGTCGAGGTGATTACCAAAAATAGACATTTTGTCCTTTTTGATAAAAAGTTCGACATTGTTTTTAGCTATACCTTTATTGGTAATATTGTCAAAATCCAAATCGTCGCCCGAAATGACATAATCTTTGTTTTCGATGCGCGAAGCTTCGCCGTCTTTCCCTTCAACTTTAGTTTTTCCAAGCACGGTATCGTAAAAACCGCCGTAAGTTTCGATATAATTACCGTCTTTCATCGCAATTTTTGTCAGCGAGTTGAAATAAACTTTTTTATCATTTGAATTGTAAGTCAAAGTATCGGACGTAACATTCGCATCTTCGCTGTTGACGGTAACATTTCCCTTAAAAGATGCTAATTTTGTCGCCCCAAAATAATAGCCGTAATCGCTTTTAAGCACAGAATTTTTGTCGCGAACCGTCCCGCCGCCCTCATAATAAGCGACTTTTGTCTGCGTGTTATAGTCCAAACTCTTCGTTTGCACCGTCCTTGCACCGTCGCGCACGAGGACATTTCCGCGAAATTGCGCGATGCGCGCAAATCCGTCATAATAGAGGCTGTCGCTTTCAATCATCATGCTGTCGCCCTGCACCACCAAAACGCGCCCGAACGCAGACATAAAATTGTCCTCCAAATATTGGTATGCACTGTCGCAAAAAAGCAAGTCGCCCTGATATCGGAAGCAAACCTGCGAAGTTTCATCTTTTTTAACAAATCGAATGGTTTCGGTTTCAATTTTATAACTTTCCGCCAAACCTGCATAAACGATTTCAAAACGCTTTGCAAACTGCCTTCCTGCGGTATCGAGCGGACTTGCGGGGGCTGTGCCCAAACGCGACGGGGCGGGCGCGGCATCGGTTTGCTCCGTTTGCAACTGATGTAAAGGCACTGAAAGTTTTTTATTCGGAATTTTTCGGTTAATGTTGAGAATTTGATTTTTTTTGGAAATACCGTCTTGAATGCCCTCTTTCAAAGGCTTAATTTCTTGCTGTGCAAAAATTTTGAAAGAAAAAAGGAATAAAAACGCCAAAGATAAGAGAAATGCGGGCATATTTTTCAAAGTAAATTTTTTCGCAAAATTAGGGATTTAGTTTAAAATAATTCGTTTTGCGGCAGCATTTTGCAATAATTCGTTTTTTTTAACCGCTTTATAGTTTTCGGATATGTCATCAGGCGCACCTGCTTATTTTTAAGGTGCTTTGAAATTGACTTTTTTCGCCCTCACTTGCGTCTTCACAAGCGAGACAAACAAGGACAAAAAAATCAAAATGTCAGGGAAAAACCAATTAACAACATATCATCAATTTGCTCCTCGTTTTGTGAGGAAAAATGCAGCCATTGGTCAATTTTATGCTCAATTTTCTTTCCTTGTTCGCTCATGTTTTCAGATTGCGTTTCGAAGAGCCATTCTTTTAAAGTCTTTTTGGTAATTTTTTTACCATCTGAGCCGCCGAATTGGTCTTGAATACCGTCCGAAAAAAGATAAAATTTTGCATTTTTATAGTCGTGTAAGTTAATTTCAGTTTACGTATAAACAAAATTTTCGGGGCTTCGCACTGCCGCGATGCTGACTTTATTTCCCGCCCATTCATAAATTTTTTGGTTAAAAATTGCGGTGAGATTTTGTTTTGCACCCGCAAAAAGCAATTTATTCTCCTTGTGAAGCCAAACACAAATGCCTATTTCCATGCCGTCCCGAACGGCAGAGTCCTCTTGTTTGAGCGATATTTTGATGCCCAAATCTAAAGCCTCGAGAATTTTGGCAGGCGAAAAAATTTCATTGTTGAGAATTATTTTATCCAAAGAATCTTTGCCGATGAGCGACATAAACGCACCCGGAACGCCGTGTCCGGTACAATCCGCAAGAGCCAAAATGCTGATGTTTTTCTCTTCAATGTGCTCAAACCAATAAAAATCGCCACTGACCGTATCGCGTGGGCGGAAAAAAATAAAAAAATCGGAAAGGTATTTTTGCAAGGTTTCAGACTTGGGCAACATCGCAGATTGAATGCGCAGCGCGTAGTTGATGCCCGCTTTGATGTCTTTGAGGGCGGTTTCAACTTCGCTGTTTTTTTTCTCGAGCATTAAATTTGCCGTCGAAACTTCATTATTCAAATCGCGCAAATTTTCCGCTTGCACTAAAATTTCCTCTTTTTGTTGTTCCAATTCTATATTTTTTCCTGCTAAGGCATTTTTCTGAGCCATCACTTCTGCGGTTCGTTCGGAAATTATTTTTTCCAATTGTTCATTTTGTTTTCGCAATCTGCGCGTGTTAAATTTTATCAAAAATTGCAAAATTAAAACAGTCGCAAGTGCATACAAAAAATAAGCAAAATATGTGCGGTAAAAAGGCGGTTGAATCACAAAAGAAAATTCTGCCTCGTCGCCGATAACGCCGAATACATTTTTACTTTTGACCCGAAATTTGTATTCGCCTTCACGCAAATTTGTGTAATCACTTTTGGAGTCTTTTTGCCAAGCCGACCAATCCTTGTCAAAACCGTCGAGTTTATATGAAAAAAGGCTTGATTTAGGCTCTTCGTAACTTGCGGCGGAAAAATAAAAAGCAATTTTATTGTGCGAATAGGGCAAAATTACCTTGTGTGTTTGTTTTTCCGAAATGAAATTAGAATTATCTTTTTTAACAAAAAAAGCACCGCCGAAAACCAATGAATCGTCTTTTGCTACCACCTTTCTAATCAAGGTTTTGTAAGAAAGGCGGTAAAAATGCTTTTTATCGGGAGAAAATCTGAAAAGTCCTTCCGAACCGCCAAACCAAATGTTCCCTTTGCTGTCCTCCGTGAGAGCTTCCACGCCCATATCGGGGATTCTTTTGAAGGGTAAATTATCTGCCGAAAAACCTGATTTTCGTTTTTTTAAACACAAAATTTCGCCTTTCTGAGTCGTAATCCCGCTCAGCCAAATATTCCCCT
>JBPOJO010000192.1:0-3088 GCA_052033485.1 Bacteroidota bacterium
ACCCTTTGACGAAGAGGGCATAAGGCGCGAAAGGCGAAATTAGGTGGGATTTTTTTTGCGGCGGGCGAGGATTTATTGAGAAAACGGATAAATTATTTCAAAATGTCAGCGCAATATCGGCGTTTTATGCTGTTTCAAAAAGGATTATTTTTCGAAGCGTTTGCACAAGAATATGACAAAAAGGTTCAAAATGACCGTTTTGGTCTTTACGATAATCGCCCTGAGTCGCATCATAAATTTCTTATTCCCTTTTTAGTGATAAAAACGTATTTTAAATTATTCCCTTTTGAGTGATAGAACCGCAGTAAAATCCAATTCGCCTGCACAATTTTGGAAAATCCTACTACAAAGAAGTACGAAATTATCATACGAAAGGGAATAAAAGAAATTCACGAAAAAGGCTACCTCGAACCTTTTTTGGGGACAAGAAGTAGATTTTTTTTTTCATCTGAATCAAATTTTAGAGCAAGACAAAAAGCGAGGAAAGTTTGCACTCGGATAAATTGTGAAATGATTTTTTTTTGTAACTGTTTAGCCGGAGTGAACCGCGAGCTTTAGCCGGCGGATTTTGTAGGAAGGTATCACAAGTATCTTGTTTGCAAATGTTAGGAGCAGGCAAACTGTACCAAAATGAGTATGAATTTTCATGCTCAAAGGCTGAAAAAAATTCTCATTTTTCTTGCATTTTATTTTTTTCGTATCTACCTTTACAAAACTAAACCCGTCTGACTCACCGCAATATTTCAAAGCACAGAAATATCCTGACGGCTTTGGGTACTTGCGGTGAGTCGGTCGGGTTTTATTTTTTCACTTTTTAATCTTTTTTCTTATGAAAAGTTTATTTTTTTCTCGATTCGCTCTTAGTTTATGGAGCATTGTTTTTATCTCATTTTTTTTCGGTTGTCAATCAGAAAATGAAAACACTGTTATTGAACCGCGGGCTTTAGAATTAAGTTTTCAACTTCGTTCACCTACCGGTGAAAATTTAGTAGGGTATGACTCTATGCAAATTCATCCGAGTGCCGTAGCACTAATGGATGACAAGGGGAAAATTTGGCATAACCACTTGATTGCAGTTGAACCCGGTTTAAGGATACCTTATTATAAACCTTCAGGTTGGCTATTTCATATACTCGATTACAATGGCGGTGTGGTTTTTCCGTATAATTGGGGAGGGGTGACTACATTCTATTTAAGAATTGAAAAGAACAATGAAGTGGATATAGACACAATCGTTTGCGACCTCAAATATGCGACCTTATATGATAATTTGCTGTTCAACGGAGTAGCGCCAAGGCAACCTGAGCAACTTTCTAATGAAGAAGGTGCCCAATTTATCAAAAAAAACAAATAATCTGACCAAAATGCGCAATTTATTAATTCTAATTGCTTTTACTTTTTTGAGTACCCTTGTGTTTGCTCAAAAGAAAGAATGTGGAACACGCGATTTGACACAGGAAGAAAAATCAAAATTGCCGTATTATAGCAATAATGATACCTTGCTCAAAATGACGGAGCAATATTCGGAACTGACAAATCTGCGTACAGAGCGAGTTTCTGCTGCTTGGTGTCAAATACCTGTCCGATTTATTATTCACAGGCGCACAAGTGGCTCGGGCATGGATACCGGAATCTTAAACGGCGATAGACCTGACAGATGGCTCAAGTTTGTAAATGACGAGTTAATAATAAATAAAAGTGAAATTCGTTTTTTTAGAGCTTGTATGCCCGTAACTTACGTTGATGATGATAACTTGTGGAATATTGAAGATGAAGGAGAAGTAGATTTTGTTTTTAATAATCTACCTTGCCCGATGGGAGTGTTTAATGTGCACATTGTGCAATCAGCTTTTTTCAATGGTATAGCTCCATTTTTTCAATTTTCATACAGCTCGTGCCCTAATAATCAAACTATTTTGGCTATAAATGGACGTTTAGGCGAAATTGGGGATAAAAGTATCGCATTGACATTACTACATGAATTTGGACATTCCGTCGGCTTAATGCACACACACGCATGTCAAGAAGCAGGTGTAAATGCTTGTAATAGAGATGCTTCGCCTTTCTATCAAGAATATGTACGTAGAGACAAAATTATACCTTTACAGGGGTTCTCATGCGAAGTAAACGGAGATTGTTTGAGAGACACACCGGCAGACCCGGGTTTATCGTTTATTAATACTTCTTGTGATTACGTGGGCAATACTATACCTACTGACCATGACGGAGTTGTTTGGCAACCTGACGTAACAAACATTATGTCTTGGTATGGTGATTGTCGAAGCAGCCTGTCTGCTTTACAAAACGCTGTCATGTACGCCGGTGTCATGAACTTTCACTCAAAGTACATAGCATTTGCAAACCTTATCGACGATTATGAAACTGACAACGGTCGCCTTTCTGCGACACCAATAAACCCCGATGCTTTTGAGCGTCAGCATCACACGATTCACCAAAAATGCGATGAAGACTGGTTAAGTTTTACAATGGAATCAACTAAAAACATGATTATCGAAACGCGGGCACCTTTTGACATCAGCGACCCGTCTCGCCTTTCTGATACGAAAATAGAGTTGTTTTTAAGAAATTCCGATAACACATTGACAATTGTCGCATCAGATGACAACGGCGGAACCGGCAATTTCTCGAAAATCGAGCAAATTCTCTCACCGGGTAGTTATTTTATTCGAGTAATTGACCAAACACCCGGAATATCTGCCCCCCTCCACTACCTCATCGGTGTTTTCAACAACTATGCATTGTGGGGGAACGGCGGCACAGGCGGCAATGACGGAAACGGCGGATTGGGCATTTCTGTTCAAGGGGGTATCAATGTAACAGGAGCACTCGGCACGGTTTGTCCGGGCAGCTACATAACGTTGAATTGTCCCGATAATAATTCGCTTATTTCGGTTACATGGGCAAGCAATGTGCCCGAAATATCAATCGCTCCGATTTCTCAGTTTGAAGCCTATGTTTCAGGCAGTTACAGCGGAATAATCAACATTGCCGCAACGATAAACTATAACGGAAATTTTGTCGGCAGTATATCAAGCAGTTATTGGTACGGATTACCCCCTCGCTCAAC
>JBPOJO010000338.1:0-1878 GCA_052033485.1 Bacteroidota bacterium
AAATCTTACATCGGACAAAACCCAACTCCTTTGGCGAATGCCTTTCGCATTTTGAAATTTGATTTCAGCGGAATTGATACAAAAACGGAGGAAAGTACCTACAAGGGCTTTGTTTTTTCGGTCAGAACTACTGTTTTGAGCTTTTGTATGCAATATCAGCTTTTTTCTGATTTTAGTTTGCAGGAAGTTAAAGAAGCTAAAACGGCTGAACAAATTATCAAAATTCTGTTTGATTTTTATCCCAAAAACTCCCCACCGATATACCTCCTCATAGACGAATACGACCATTTCACAAACGAAATTTTATTGCGAAATTATCAAGAATTTAAAACGTCCGTATCGCTAAACGGCTATGTAAGAAAGTTTTATGAAGTCATTAAAACGGCTTCTCAATCGGGCGTTGTCGACCGCTATTTTATCACGGGCGTTTCGCCCGTAACGCTTGATTCCCTCACAAGTGGTTTTAACATCACAACTAATTTATCGCTCAACCAAAAATATCACGACCTGATGGGCTTCACGGAAGTTGAAGTTCGCGATTTGTTATTGATGGTTTTGGCGGATAAAAACCGCGAATCGGAGGTTTTGGGCGTGATGCAGACGTTTTACAACGGCTATAAATTTCACCCCGAAGCCAAAAACGCATTGTACAATTCCGACATGGTTTTATATTTTCTCAAACATTTTGCAGACGAAAATCAATTTCCCGATGAAATGCTTGACGAAAATATTACTCCCGATTACGGAAAATTGAAAATGATTTTTGAGCGACTAAAATGGACGGAAAATCGCCGCGTTTTGGAGGAAGTTTTGCGCGACGGGGCGGTTACGGCGAAATTGATTCGGCAATTTAATTTTGAAAAAAATCGGTTCGGGCAAAGTGAGTTCGTCAGTTTTTTATTTTATTTAGGAAATTTAACTATTTACAAGACCAATGAGTTCGGCGAACACCTTTTCAAAATCCCCAATCAGGTCATTAAAGAGCTGTATTGGGAATATTATGCCGATGTTTTGGCGGAATTTGACCATTTACCCGTGAGCGAAGATGCTGTTACGCCGGCGGTTCGGCTGATGGCGGGCGGAAATATTGAGCCATTTTTTGACCTAATTTCTGCCGCTTTAAAGCAACTTTCCAATCGCGACTATCAAAAATTTGACGAAAAATATGTTAAATTATTGATGATTGCTTACGCCGTACAATCGGAAATATTTTTTGTACAATCCGAACGCGAAACTTCGGCGGGCGGTTATATTGATTTGGAATTGAGTATTCAGCCGAAAAACTTACATCGTCCGCATTGTCAGTATGTTTTTGAATTAAAATATTTGACCAAAGAAAAAGAAAATTTGCTCTCGGAAAAACAAGAAGAAGCAGAAATTCAGCTCAAAAAATATCTCGCCACCGATACTTTGCTGAAAAATGCCCCTAAATTGCGTGCTTTTACGCTCGTCGTTGTCAAAGATGAGATTTTTTTGAAGGAAATTGTTTGAGGTTGTTAATCAAAAAACTCATAACTAAGTAATTGGACAATTTAAAAGTGCAATTTAGGTACAAGAATTTTTAGTTCTTGAGTCGTTTTTGCATCAAACCTATAAGGTATTTAAAACCTTATAGGTTTAAACTTTAATTTTGGCTGATTACTTAACAGCTCTCAAAGAACTGTCAGTTATGCGTTTTTTGGGATTACATGCAGCAACTTATCTCCTACACCAACCCTTTACACTTCACCAAAACCCCCTCAATTCCCTCCGGATTTGTCCCTGCTGCCGTCGCAAAGAATTTTTGACCGCCGCCGCCGCCCTGCACTAAGGCTGCCAAATCTTTCACAATTTTTGCCGCGTCTAAAGATTTTTCTTCCGTAAGATTTTCAGAAATCA
>JBPOJO010000465.1:0-2694 GCA_052033485.1 Bacteroidota bacterium
TGCTGCCGTCATAAAAAGCAAGTATTTTTCTTAATGCTGTCTTTTTAAGGCTTATTAACTGAGAGCACAAGGAAATAAAAGAGTTTTTTTGAGAAAAACTCATTGCGGAAAAGTACTTTTAGATAAAATTTTGGCTTCGGCTGAAATTTATCAGAGATTTTTGCGAATATTCGCCAAAATTTCCGCGCCTTTATTTTCCAAAACCATTTCACCTAATTTAGTGCCGATTTCCGCAGGATTTTTGCCGACGACTTCCTCACGAACAATTTGTTTCCCGTCCAAACTCACAAGCCCACCGCGTATATACAAATTTCCTTCTTCATTCAGTTCCGCATACGCAAAACTCGGAATGCTGCAACCGCCTTTCAATTTTTGCAAAAAAGCGCGCTCCGCAAGCAAACATTTTTCCGTCGGGTCGTGATTAATAATTTTTTTAAGTGTAGTTTTTAGCTTTGAAGGCATTTTTTTTGAAACCTCTACCGCAACCGCGCCTTGCCCGACAGGGGGGGTAAAAACATCAATAGACAACTCCTCCACAACAATATTTTCCAAACCCATTCTTTTTACACCGGCATAAGCCAAAATTAAGGCATCACACAAGCCCTCTTCCAATTTGCGCAGCCTTGTTTGCAAATTTCCGCGCACATTTGCCGTCCTCAAACGCGGATACAAATGCTTCAACATCGCCACTCGCCTTGTCGAAGCCGTGCCGATGACCCATGTAAGTTGTGTGTCCAACTTAAAATATTTGTTAAAGCTCAGAACAACATCGTTAGGCTTTTCTCTTTCGCAAAATGCCAAAAGCTCCATGTCGTTCGGCAAATCGGCTTGAACATCTTTCGCACTGTGCACGGCAATATTGACCGCACCGCTGCGCAGCATCTCTTCCAATTCTTCCGTAAAAACACCCTTACTTCCGATTTTTGCGATAGATTTATTCAAAACCTTGTCGCCTTTTGTTTCAATCGAAACTAACTCCGTCTCAATTCCCGCCGAAGCAAGAAGTTCCGCAACGTGATTTGCCTGCCATAAAGCTAACGCGCTTGAGCGCGTGCCTATTTTAATTACCTGCTCCAATCTTTCAAGGATTTTGGTGAGCTAATTTTTCAAAAAGCGTTCAACGCTCAAAAATTTTATATCAAAAACTTTTCCGGTTTCGGAAATAAAACTGACTTTATCGCAAAAAACTCGATTTTAAAAATCGCAGATTCAGGCGATATGCCGCTTTTTTGCCGAATTTAACAAAAACGGTAAAATTTAGAAGATTTTTTTTGGAAAAAACAAATTTTTCTCCAAAAAAATTTTATGAAACAGATTATTATTAGGCTTTACTTGCTTTATTTTTTGCCTAATTTGCTCAAATTTGAATAATTGACAAGCACCACACCTGTCAAAATGAGCAACATTCCCGCAAAATGAAATATCGTGAGCGTTTCTCCCAAAACAATTCCCCAACTCAACGCCACAAGCGGCATCATGTACGTTACCAAACTCCCGAAAACCGCGTCAGTCATTTGAATTAGCTTGTTAAAGAGGTACAAACCGACAGCAGTGCCGAAAAAACCGAGCAAGCCGACATAAAAAAGCGATGAAAAGTGCTGCCCCGTCATGATTTTCGGAATAAAATCAGTTCCCGCCAACAAAATAACGCCCGAAAAAACCCCGACAACCGATAAAAGTGCCACTGCAAGCTCAAACGGCGGTAAATCCCCCAAACGGTATTTTATCAAATTTGCACTCAATCCGTACATCAAAGTCGCAAGTACGACAAAAAAAACGTAAAAATTTATTTGCTCAAATCCACCCGAATTGTTCAGTAAAGCCAAACTCACCGCGCCCGAAAATGCCGTTATCAGCCCCGCAATTTGCATTTTTTTTATCGGCTGCATAAAAATTAATACGCCGAGCAAAAAAGTAAAAACCGGTGTAAGCGCGTTGAGAACGCCCGTAACCCCGCTGCTGAGCTGTGTTTGCGCTTTTGCAAACAAAAAAGCGGGAAAAAAATTACCCGCTAACGCGCTCAAAATTACATATTTAAGGCGATTAAGCGGAATGACTTTAAATGCCCGTCCCAAAAACGGCGTAAATGCCAAAAATGCAATCGTCAGGCGCAAACTCCCAAGCTCAACAAAGTCAAATGACTCAAGTCCTTTTTTTATCAAAACAAACGAACTGCCCCAAATAAGAGTCAACGACAGCAAAAGTAACCAAGCCTGATATTTTTTTTCCATTTTTCGGCAAATTTAAAAGTAATAAGTTTTTGTACAAAATTATTTGCCCGACAGAACTGACATCTTGCCAAGAAAGTTCTCTGCCTTTGCTTGTATCTTCGCAAACAACTGATAATCAATGTTCTCTGTCGTTATTTATATCTTTACAAACGACTGTGAGGGCAAGGATAACAATTTTGACAAGTGTACAACGGCTTTTTTCCTTGACACAAGCGAATTGAACGGACTGAAGTCCGTTGCACACTTGACAAAATTGCTCTGATTTTGCACGGCACACTCAAATTCAAATTAGGATATTGTGGAAAAATAAGCCTCAATTTGAGATTTTTCGACCTGCACCGGCACAAATTTTTGCCCCGTGAGCAATTCGTAAAGTTGAATGTATCGCGCGGAAATTTTTTCGACAACCTCGTCGGTCATTTCCGGCACTTGTTGTCCTTCTTTGCCTTGAAAACCGTTTTCC
>JBPOJO010000256.1:0-1820 GCA_052033485.1 Bacteroidota bacterium
GGCATTGCCGCCAAAATTAAAGCCAATCTCTTGGGCAGTAAAGAAAATGCCGATAAAATCAGATTAGTTTTAAGAAATAACTTTTCGGATTTTGTCCAAAAATTCAATTCATTTTTGGAATACGTCAATATGATTTTGAGGCGAAACCAAACCGCCCAAGAATTGCTTTTTATCATTGACGGTTTGGAACGAACAACCTCCATTGACATTCGTAAAAAAATTATTATTGATGAAAACAGGCGATTCAAAGACATCAAAGCCTATACAATTTTCATTTTTCCTGTTGAGCTAATGACTTATGTCCCTGATTTGTATGCAACAGGCAACCAAGTTGTTTCTTTTCCTTTCGTCAAATTGCAGGAAAGGGACGGCACTTTAATCGAAAAATCCATTTAGCGATTAACCGAATTTATATACAAAAGGATTGATGCACCTCTCATAGACAGCCCTGAAATCGTCCGAAAAGCGATTTTGTTTAGCGGCGGTTCTCCCAGAGAATTATTGCGCATTTTGGAATTTGCCAATATGTTTATTGATGAGAATTTGGGCAAAATTGACATGAAAGCATTGGACAAAGGAATCAAAAAATTGGCAGCACAAACCTCGCGCTACCTCCATAAGCAAGATTTTGAATTATTAAAGATTCTTAAAGAAGCGAATGAAAATGGAGAAGAAACTTCTTTTGACGGTTTCGAAAAGTTGATAAAAAATTTAATCGTCATGGAATACAATGACGGTACTTACAAGCGTGTAAACCCCATTGTAGCATAATCAAAGCTTTACAAACAATATGTCGGATAATTACGAAGAAGAAACCCAACCGCTGTTCAGGCATTTGCGCACCGAAGCCTTTCGCTTTATTGTGGTGCGCTATAACCATTACAGTCTTGTCAATCGCTTGCGTAATGACTTAAAAGCGCGTTTTCCTGACAGGGAATTTACACAAATAAATGCCGAAAAAGCTACTTATCAATCTTTTTTGGAAGCTTTTTATGCTCAAAAAAACGGTTTTTTTTGGCTTGAAAATTTTGATTACATTCTCCGCGACCCCGATATTCGGTTGGCTGAAAACCAAGAACAAGCCCGCGCTGAAGAAGTCCGCCGACACGGAATTACGGCAGGAATGAACCTCCGTCGGGACAGCCTTGCCAAAATGCCTGTTGCCCTTTTTGTCTTTGTACGCGCCGACAGCGAACTCTATGCCCGTATGATTATGGAAAAAATGCCCGATTTATGGTCATTTCGCTCTGTTATGCTCGATTTGGAAACCGAAAGACAAGTGCCTCTACATGGCAATCAAAATACCATCGCGTTAGAATTTGAAAACAAAAACATACAAATTCTTGGAAAAGAACAACGCATTGCCAAATTAGCCGAATTGGAAAGTTTGCAAAACCAATTAGCCGCTACACCCGCAGACGAAAAAGCATACCGAATTACGCTTTACCCGCCAATAACCGATTTGCAGACAGCATTGGGCAAATACGAAGCGGCACTTATCACCCTCGACGAGTGGGAACAAACCGACCAAAACAAAGCCCAAATTTTGATTAAAAAAGGGGATATTTACAAAACTTTAGGCAAAACTGCCGAAGCCAAAAATGCCTTTGAGCAAGCCCTAAATCTCTTTGAAAAGCAAAATGAAAAAAGCAATATAGCAGCTTGTTTGAGCCGTTTAGGGGCGATTTATATGAGTTTAGGCAATTTGGAAAAGGCTTTGGAATATTTTGAGAAAAGAAATGTTTTAGGTGAAACCCTTTACCGCATAGAGCCGAATAATGTAGATTTTGCGAACGGCTTGGCGATTTCCTACGAAAAAT
>JBPOJO010000697.1:0-4084 GCA_052033485.1 Bacteroidota bacterium
ATATACGGCGGATTTCCGATAATCAAATCAAAACCGACAAAATAGCCGTTCTCATCTAAAACTTCCGGAAATTCAAAACGCCATTCAAAAGCCTTGTTGTAGACGGTTTTTAATTTTTCTTTGTAATTTTTTTCCAAAATCATGCGTTCATTTTCTAATTTATTAACTTTATTTTGCCATTGAATTTGCTCGTCTCTGCTAAAAAACATCGGCATCGTTCCGATTTCACTTTCAATCATTCTGATTTTTTTCAAATCTTCGTCATTCGGGTTGACCGTTCTCGCGAAGTTTTGTTTTTGCTCGGCAATAAATTTTTCAAGTGTTCGCTTCGCGTTTCTGTCTGTTGTGCTTTTGTAGTCGGCAACGACTTGTTTATATTTTTGCGTAAAAGTTCTTAAAGATTGTGAATTTCCGTTTCCGTTTAAGGAAAAATGTGAAATTAATGAATTTCCGCATTTGATGTTTATGTCAATATTAGGCAAGGTTTCAAGCTCCTTAAAGTTACTTTCTTGGGTATAATAAGCATTTTTTAACAATTCTATCCACAGCCGCAAACGGCAAATATTGACGGATTTTGGGTTAATATCTACTCCGAATATACAATTTTCGATTAATATTTGCTTTTCACGAAAAATTGTTTCTTGTATTCTTTGACTTTCCTCATTTTTAGCACTGTACGAAAATATTTCACGGTCGTTAGAAATGTACAATTCATCGTTAATGACTTCGATTTTTACATCTCTTAACCTTTTGTTGTCTTTGTCAATAAGAATTTTTAACTCAGATTTAAGGGCAATTAATTCATTCAGAGCCGAAACTAAAAAATGTCCGCTGCCGACTGCGGGGTCGCAAATTTTGACAGAATTAAAAATATCATTTGCCTTTTTGATGTTTGAAACATCAATTGAATTGTGAATGTCAGTTACGGAATTAACTTTTGCAAATTCTTTATCGGCTTTAAATTTTTCAATAATCGCCCGCCTGATGTTCTCACGGCACATGTACATCGTGATAAATCCGGGTGTAAAAAAACTTCCCTCTTTATAACCGTTAATTTTTTCAAATATTAAGCCAAGAACGGCGGAATTAATGATAGTTTTGTTTTTTTCTTGTATTTCGGCTTTATTGTCGCTTGCAAAATTGTAACTGTCCAAAAATTCAAACAAATAGTGCAAAACAGGCATCTCTCCGTTTGTTTTTTTTCCGCTTTCGTCCCTTAAAACTGTTGCATCAAAAATTTCAATTTTGAGATGACTTTTTAGCTGATTGATTTTTACGGTTTCTTTTTCTAAATCGGTCAATTCAAACAAGGAACTGTTTAAATAGGGAACTTTTTCATATTTTGATTGAAATATTTTTTTTCTGTCCGCCGGCTTTACCGCCAAAACTTCAAAAAACAGTTCTCGAAGCTCTTCAAAGTCCCTGATTGATAAAGAATTAAGAAATAAAAAATGCTTGTCTGCATTGTATTTTACTAATTGACTTTCCAATAATTTTAAGAATAAAATACGGTTTAGCCAAGTTATACAAAGCTCCAAACCGATGCTGAATAATTGTTCTTCTTCTGTTTCGCCAAATCTTTCGGGTTCTTTCAAATTGCGGATAATGTCGTCCGCCTGCAAAATATTGATGGTGTTTTCAATAAAACTGCCGTCATTTCGGTTATTTTTGTTTAATCTTTCGATTTTTTTAATATTCTTTACATTAACTTCCTGCAAGCCGATGATATGCAGCAACTCGTTGTAAAATTCACGATTTAAGGTATTGCTGTCATTTTGAAAAGGTAATTTTAAAAGGTGTTCGGGCGAAAAAATTTTGTACAGTTCAATGATTTCTCGCTCGTCCAAAGCAGCAGGATTTTCAACATCAGCGAGATTTATGTAGGTGCAAACGATTGTTTCGTCCGAATTTTCGACAAAAGATTTGGCAAAGGAAGCATAAAACCAATCTTTATTTTTACTCTCCAAATGACCGTGATACCAATCATTAAAATTTTTAACAAATATTTTATTTTGAAAAAAAACACGCTCAAATTCGGCAGCATTAAAAATGAACCATCGAATTGAATTTGTAATAATTAAATGCTTGATTTCTAAATTGTTATAGATTATTCTTTCTTCTGCATAATACTGCATTAATTCATAAAAAGCCTTTTTATGAATATCGGATGCGGTAATCATTTCGGCATTATTTTTCAGAGATTTGGTTTCAATGATGACACCGATTTTATCATTTTCTTCTTTTCCGTTGTAAATGACGAGGTCAATATTGTTAATATTTTCTTTTATTGCGAATTTATTTTTGTAATAAGTGTCGCGAAAAAAAATATTGATGTAATCTTTTAAGGTTTCTTCATTATCGTTTGGCTTTATGGATTTTTGCAAAATCGCATAATTTTCTTTGAAAACCGAAATGTCGTCAATAAAAGGGCATTGCGCCAAATATGCTTTATTCAACGAACTGCCGATATTTTTGGTCTCTAATTTCATCTTTTTAATTTTACTGCAAATTTATCAATTTGATGTCATTTTCAAAAAAATAGCTGCCGATATTGTGATTTTTAATTGCAGAAGGTTTTTTTTCGCCGAACGTGTGTCTTCTGATTATCAGTCGTTTGTGAGGATACAAACAACGGCAGAAGTCAAGCGATGCAAAAAAAATGTTGTCTTTCTGCGGGTCAAATTTTTTTACGAAAACAGCATAAAAAAGAAAAACAATTATTGTATTTCAGTTCCTAATCCGTTTATGATTTCAATGTCTTGCGGCGAGAGATTGTAAATTTTATTAACAAAGTTGTTTAACTCTTTTTCTTGCTTGATTGATGCTTTATTCCGATTTTTTAATTCAGAAATTGCATTTACCAAGGTGATTACTTTTTCTTGAACTTTTGAAGTAACAAGGGGAATTGGAAATTCTCTGAATTTTTCCACACCAATATCAACTCCTACACCACGCCTTTTTCCGTTCGTGTTAAACCAATATCTCCCAAAATCTGAGTTTAACAAACCTAATAAAAATTTAATTTCATACATTTTGTCTTTTTGCCAAATAACAGAAAATGAAAAACCAACGTAGTATGAATTTTCATCATAAGCAAATTCAGGTGCCTTAAACATTCCTTTGCAAATAAGTTTCGGTTGTTCAAACGGATTAATTTTTGACGACCTGCTTCTGTGAATGCCGTAAGGTTTATTGGAAGAGGTTATGTAAGCAGCGTATTGGTCAAGATGTTTTTTTAGGTTAGGAAATTCATTTTTCGCAATTTTCTCGCGATTTATTTTATCAGAAAATATTAAATATTGACCGTTCCAATCGATTTTGAATTTTGAAATATCAGACGGATTTAAGTATTTTTTAACAATTTGCTTCTCCTTTGCGGTGAGGCTTAAATTTTTAAATTCTTCTTGGTTGATAATGAAAACGCCGATTTTTTTATCAATTTTATCCGGAGCTTCAACAACGCCTTGCGAAACATGAAATAAATTTCCTAATTTGTCATGCTCAATGTTTAATTCAATTATCTCCTCTGCATTAATGTTGATGTAAGTTTCTTTTACAATGTCAGCAAAATTAATTTCAACAAAAGGAACATTTTCAATTTTGTTAAGCATTGCCGCGTCATCAACGTTTCTGTATTTTACTTTTTCGTTTGTATTTACCTTAGAATAACTGTGTATCAAATGTTTACCCGTTACTTTTTCAAAAATAGGCAAATCATTCAAATTCACAACTTCACAAAGTGTTTTGTTTTGATAAATACGATTAATCAACTTTTTAGAACCACTGCTTTTAACCCAATATGAATTTGTTATATAGCTTATTATCCCTGTTTTGGCAGAAATATCGAATGCCCTGTGCAAAAAGAAATACCATAAATCCATTTTGCCGTTTATGTAATTTGTCCATAAACCACTTTTTCTTATCGGCATAAATATTTTTTTCCCGTCCATTTCTTTGATATACGGCGGATTTCCGATAATCAAATCAAAACCGACAAAATAGCCGTTCTCATCTAAAACTTCCGGAAATTCAAAACGCCATTCAAAAGCCTTGTTGTAGACGGTTTTTAATTTTTCTTTGTAAT
>JBPOJO010000298.1:0-3204 GCA_052033485.1 Bacteroidota bacterium
CTTTGAAAACCGAAATGTCGTCAATAAAAGGGCATTGCGCCAAATATGCTTTATTCAACGAACTGCCGATATTTTTGGTCTCTAATTTCATCTTTTTAATTTTACTGCAAATTTATCAATTTGATGCCATTTTCAAAAAAATAGCTGCCGATATTTTGATTTTTAATTGCGGAAGAATTTTTTTCGCCGAAGGTGTGTCTTCTGATTATCAGTCGTTTGTGAGGACACAAACAACGGCAGAAGAAAGTATTGCCGGCATCTTGCCGGCTCCCCGAAAAACCTAAGTTTCGCAAGCTAATAGCTTGCGGTACACTTTTTATGAACAAGCCCTGAAAAAATCGGGGCGTTTAAAAATAATTACAAAAATTTTTTTTTTAGGCAACCTTTTGTATTGCCATTCATGTCTATATGTCAAAGTTTTTCACAAAAACATTTTTCATTTTAAATTCATATCACCATGAGAATTTGGAATTTATTGAGTGTCGTTTCACTCGTTTTTATCCTTTTAGGCTTAACCGCCTGCCCCATGTCGAACGGCTGCAAATTAGATGACACGGAAGAAAAAATGAGTACGCTTACGACTCGAGTTCATGTTGCGAACGCTATGTGCGGCACGGGATATTGGGGAAATGTTTGGCTCATGCCCGAAGGAGAACGTGAATCGAGGGTTTGGCTGCGTCCCTTTGACGTTTCCGCAGAGGTAATTTCGGCAGGTTTGAAGCCGCATGAAGGCGAAATTTGGGAAATTACATACAAAAAAATCAATCCCGATTCGCGCTATGACAAGGTCGTTACTTGTGAAGCCTACCCCGGCGAACATACAAACGTTTGGATTCAAAGCATGAAATTTATCAACGCAAAACCGGATTGCGGCGATTCTACGGGCGTTAATTTCGTCAATGCGGTTTTCAGAAAAACAGATTGCGATGCCGGTGTTTTCGGCACAATGTGGCTCGAAGTTGAGGGACGCGGCGAAAAGCAAGAAAAAATGCTTTTGCACCCCTTTGCTTTTGAAGGTGAGTTTCCGAAAAGAAAACCCCTTGACGGCGATAAAGTAAGGGTTCATTTTTCGGAAGTTGTTTTTGTCAGAGAAGATGAAAAAGTTGCGGCGTGCAAACTCGAACAGCCTTATCGCAGCATTTCTATTAAAGAACTCGTTTGGTAAGATTTTGGTTTTAGAGAGAAAAAGCAAGTAAAGAAAATATGCAGGGCTTTGTCCTGCATTTTTTTTTATATTGGGGGCTTAAATGTTGTAGCCGGTGTGTACCGCGAGCTTCAGCTTGCGGATTTTAAGAGATGTTATCCTGCAACAAGCTAATGTAAGGTCGCCGGCTAAAGCTCGCGTTGTATTCTTGGGCAAACCGGCAAAATGGTTACATAAAAAGTAGCTTTCTTTGCGTAGTACATTTAATTTGTTAAATTATGTTATTTTGCAAAAAAATAAAAACTTCAGCATTACCGCAACAAAATTTTATTTTTTATGGATTCAATCCTTCTTTTTGATGAGCAAATTTTTCGCATACTGAACGGTCTTCACGCGGAATTTTTGGACGGAATCATGGTTTTTGCGACCAAAACGCATACATGGTTTCCGCTTTACGCGCTGATAATTTTTTTTCTTTTTCGTACATACCGAAAAGATACTTTTCTTGTTTTATTTGCCGTTTTTTTGTTAATTTTGTTGGCTGACCAATTTGCTTCCGGCTTGATGAAACCGCTTTTTGAGCGTTTGCGCCCCTGTCATCGCGAGGATTTTCAAACTTGGATTTTTTTACCTGACGGGAAAGCGGGCGGAAAATTCGGCTTTATTTCTTCGCACGCCGCCAATACTTTTGCCCTCGCAGCGTTCCTATCCTTGCTTTTGAAAAATAAAATGCACGCAAGTTTTCGGTATTTGCTGTGGTTTTGGGCATTTTTTGTCAGCTATACGCGCATATATGTCGGAGTTCACTATCCTTTAGATTTAATCTTCGGGGGGGGGAGCGGTGTTATGTGGGCGCGGCTGATTTATTTTTTTCTGCCCGAAAAATACAAAATATAGTGCGAAAGCGACTTTCAATGGGCTTTTGTTGCCGCTTTCGCACAATTTTTTCTCTCGGAGAAACAATACTTACATCAATTTTTTAGCGATGAATTTGTTTTTCGGAAAAGCAGATGACAATTACTCTTCTTCTTTATTTTTTTTCCAATCATAAATTTTTTTAGCACCGTAAGCGGCACCGGCAGCCAATAAAAAACTTACTCCGCCGTCAATCGGCGTTACGACGGGAATATCGGGGTCTGCAAAAGCGGCAAACGGGAGCAAAAAAAAGAGCAGAAAAAGTACCGCATGATTTTTTTGGGTGATTTTCATCTTGTTGAAAAGTTTAAAGGTCTAAAAAATATCGGCAAAATTAAGGTTTTTACAAAAAAATGCAGCAAAATTTTGCAAATAGTTAAAAAAAATATACGGCATCAAAAAAAACGTAAAAATGTGTCTGAAATAGGTTCATTTACCCTTTTTACACAAACGAAATCTTTGTCAAAAAAGTGTATTTTCGGCTTTAAAAATTAAGAGGCAGTTTTTTTGCGTTAAGAGGAGTACAAAAAAGCTCTTGGAAAGTTATCAAAAAGGCGAATTAAACCCTAATTATTTGTTTCCAAACGAATGATTTTACGAAAATAGTTTGACAGAAAGCGAACAAGAGGAAAAACCTATAGTAGTAGTTTTAGCCAAAACTGAACATAATCTACAGGGAATCAATGAGCTGAAAATTGCTTACCAAAAGAAAAATGGGTAATTACGGAATGGATAGGAAAAAAACTGCAACAATGGAAAAAAGAAAAGAAATAAACCTTCGCTTGTCCGCCTCTACTTGGCAGAGGGAGCGGCTCATCTCTTTTCTGCTACAAAGATACGAAAAAAAGCAGATTTTGTAAAATTTTTGAAATTATTTTATATTTTTGCAACCTTACATTATCAAAATGAACTATGCAAAAACCACCACAAATACTCGAATTAGAAAAGCACTTGGGATTTGAATGGGGGGAAACAACTTATATAACAGAAAGACATGAAATTTCAAGATTTACTAAAAAATATTAGCCAAACGCATACCGAACTGCAAACAAAAGCGGTACAAAGTGTCAATCAATTTTTGACGATTCGGAATTGGTGCATTGGCGCGTACATTGTAGAATATGAGCAAAACGGAAAAGACAGGG
>JBPOJO010000543.1:0-3655 GCA_052033485.1 Bacteroidota bacterium
CGGATACGTGATAATTCCACTGATTCGCAGCGAAATAAGTGTGGAATAGGGCAAAAAATAAGCCTCTTCGCATTGGTGAATGAGGGGCACCTGCGAACTTGCGCATTGTCCGACAGTACCTTCGCCGAGCGGCACAAGTTGCTGCAAAGCAGACAAATCGCCGGGCGCAAAAGCGGCGGTAAGCTCGGCTTCATTGTCGGTATTGATGCGGTAAAGCGTTGCCTGCAAAGCCCCCAAAAACGGCACAATTTCGTCGAGAAGTCGCTCAGCCCATGACTGCAAAGTCTGTCCGGCTTGCCACCGCATCACCTCATTGAAATGTAAGACGGCAAGGTCAAAAAACCTGTCGTCGGTTATTTCTTCATCAAAAATGAGCATTTTTTCTTCCGTAAGCATTTTTTTCCGTTTTGGGATTGTCAACTCAAACACAAAAATTTAATTTTCCCGAGCGCACCGCCGCTGTCCCGCACGGGTGCAAGGAGTGCGACAGTCGAAAAGAGGCTTCCGTTTTTGGCTTTAAGCGAAACCGTCATTTTAAGCGCGTTGCCCTGCAGCATTTTTTGGAAATTATTTTTCAAATCCTCTGATTTTTCAAAAACTTCCGTGAAAATAACTTTGGATTTCCTGCCCCTAATTTCTTCGATGCCGTAGCCGAGCATATCGAGTAAAAGTTCGTTAGCGGCAAGAATTTCGCGAGTGGGCGAAAGTTCAAAAAAGGGCAAAACATCTCCAATCGCGTTACTGACGGAGCGCAATTCGATGTCTTTTTTCGTTTGTTCCGTGATGTCATTGACAAGTTTAATGACTTTCAAAACCCGTCCTTCTTTGTCAAAAACCGGCGAGTAAGTTCCGTTAAACCAAACGTCTTCTCCTTTTTTGTTTATCCTTTTGACGACTCCTGTTTGTGCTTTTCCGTTTCTCAAATCATTCCAAAATTGTTTGTATTCGTCGCTCAAAGCGTATTGAGAATTGACAAACAAGGTGTGTTTTTTTTCGATAAGTTCACTTTGAGTATAGCCCATAACGGAAAGCAAAATATCATTTACCTTCAAAATTGTCCCGTCAGTGTCAAATTCCGCCGTCGCCAAAGTGCGATTAATAGCGTTCAATTGTCCGTCGAGATTATTGGAAGTGCGGTTCAATTCTTCTTGCGTAGCGATGAGTTCCTCCATATTTTGGCGAATTTCTTCTTCCGTAGCACGGAGCTCTTCGAGATTTTGGCTGCTTTTTTCGAGCAAAAGTTTATTCTCCTGCTCTTTCATGATTAAATCGGTTACTTCAAAACGAATACCGATGTATTTGATAACTTGCCCTTTTTCGTTGATAACGGGCGCAATCGTCGCATCAACCCAATACACCGCGCCGTTTTTGGTCAAATTCGGAAATGTTGCGCGAAAAATTTTACCGGATTTAATGGTATCCCACATTTCTTTGAAAAGCGATTTCGGATTGTCGGGGTGGCGAAGGATTTTGTGCGGTTTGCCGACGATTTCACCTTTTTCGTATCCCGTAACTTGTGTAAAACGGTCATTAATGTAGGTAATCGTTCCGTAAAGGTCTGACTCAGAAAGTATTGCGGTCAAATCCAAAACACTCATGCGCGCATTCAACTCCGCACTGATTTTTTCATTTTCAGCGATTTGCCTTTCCATTTCCTCCCTGATGGCGGTAACTTCCTCTAAATTTTGCCTCAATTCTTCTTCCGTCGAGAGCAATTCTTCGTTGCTTTGATAGACGAGCATTTCCTGCGTTTTTTGCTCCGTAACATCTTGCGCAACTTTTATGACCCGATACGGTTCGCCGTAGGCATCAACAATCGTGTTGTAAGCCCCTTTGAGCCAAACAATTTTGCCGAATTTATCAATTCTTTTAAAGGTGTCGGTGATGGAAATATTTTTAGAATTTTTCCAAAAAGCAGCATACGCCGCCGAATTTCTTTCACTCTCCTCAATAAAAATCGCGTGATGTTTTCCGACAATTTCAGGCAAGGTATAACCCATGGTTTGCAAAAAAAGCTCATTGGCGGAAATGATATAACCGTTCAAATCAAATTCGATGACAGCGTTCGTTTTGTCGACGGTATTCAAACGACATTCGTACTCCAAAGATTTAATTTTAGAAAGCGTAATGTCGGATTGAATCGCGACATAGCGAAGAACTTTGCCTTTTGCGTCCGTTATCGGGTTGACGGAAAGCACAATCCAATATTTTCGCCCCGTTTTTGAATAGTTGAGAATTTCGACGGTGAAGGGCATTTTTTCATTCAATTTTTGTCGAATGAGTTTTTTAGTGTCGGGGTTTGTTTCTTTTCCCTGCAAAAAATCACCGGGTTTTTTGCCTTTGATTTCCTCAAAAGTATATTCCGTGAGTTCGGTAAAACTTTTATTTACATATTCAATCAAACCGTTTGCGTCGGTGATAATGACCGAATTACCGGTATTGTCGGCGACAAGCGAAAGTTTTTCGGCTTGGATTTGATTGTATTTTTCGGCGGTAATGTCGTTGCCTAAAATAAGAAAATCCGCGCCGTTGGAAAGCGGAGTAAAAATCAAATTAGCCCATTTTTCATTTTCATCAATCTTTATGCAGAAATCTCTTTCTTGTCTGCCTGCCGAAAAAACGGCATTTTTAAAGGCAGGAATTTGATTTTCATTGTCAAAATTTTCCGACAAAAGTGAAAAAATATTTTTTCCGACAATTTTTTCCGTGCCGAAAAGATTTTGTGCATTGCTGTTTGCCGTTTTAATATTGCCTTCGGCATCGGCTTCTATCATGACGGAGGAGTTGTCAATCGCCTTAATCAGCCCGCGAAATTTATTTTCACTTTTGACAAGCACCTGCTGCGCGTCGTTGATTTGCCGAAAGTTCTCGGCGAGCTTTTTCTCTTGCTCTTGACTTTTGCGAACGGATTCTTTCAGTTCTTTTTCCAAAATAGCTCTTTCGGAAATGTCGCGCATGATGAAACAAACGGCGTAGGCAAGATTGGCGGCATTTTTTATCGGAAAAACAGTGATGTCAAAAGTTTTTAACGATTTTCCGTGTTCCGTTTCTGCCTCAAAACGTTGTATTTTTCGCCTAAAAAAGCTTTTTTCTCCGCGTGATAAATTTCTTGTTGAAGGTTTTCGGAGAAAAAATTTTCGGCTTTTTTATTCAAAACGGCATTTTTTGCATTGCCGATAAAAAGCGCGAAAGCGTCGTTGAGCAAAATGAGTTTTCCGAGTTCGTCTTTGGCAAAAATTAATGCTTCGTAACCGTCAATAATAGCTTGTACCAAAATTCGGATTTCGTCGCTTCTCAACTTTTGTTCCGCAATTTCATCTTGCTGTCTTTGCAAAGCTTCTTGCGTGGCGGCTAATTCTTCGACATTTTGCCGCATTTCTTCTTCCGCCGCGCGCAATTCTTCGGTTTGTTTTAAAGACAGTTCTAAAAGTTTTTTTGTTTCGTCATTATTTTGAATACTTTGCAGCATTGCCGCAAGGTTTTTACTCACCCTTTCGAGTAAATCGCGAAACTTTTTTTGCGGTCTTTCGAGAAAAATTAATTCAAAAACGCCGTAAACTTGTTCGTTGAAAATCAGCGGAATAATCGTAACGGATTGCGCACTGAGCTGCCCGACCGAAGCTTCCACATAGAGGTTATTGACGGGAATGTTGTC
>JBPOJO010000570.1:0-11413 GCA_052033485.1 Bacteroidota bacterium
CGAGAAAAATTAATTCAAAAACGCCGTAAACTTGTTCGTTGAAAATCAGCGGAATAATCGTAACGGATTGCGCACTGAGCTGCCCGACCGAAGCTTCCACATAGAGGTTATTGACGGGAATGTTGTCAATGTGCATAGGCATTTTGGAGCGTACACACTGCCCGATAAGCCCTTCTCCGAGCAAAAAAACGGGTTTTGACATGGATTTAGGCGTGCAGGCATAGCCGCCGATAGCCTTGACGTATTCTTTTGCCTTGTCCGTAACGTAAAACGCGCCGCGAATCGCGCCGGTGAGTTGGGCAAGATTCAAAAGCACACTGTCGGCAAAATGTTCAATATTTTTGTCATAACTGTTGCGAAGCACGTCGTCAAAGCGCGTGAGGCTTGAATCGAGCCACAGCCGTTCTTCGAGGGTTGCGAGTTTTTCCTCTAATTCTTCACGTGAAATGTTTGAATTATTTTGCATGCGCTTTTGAATTATTTTTTGCATAAATACAAAAAAAAAATTTCAAAAACAATTTTTCAAAAAAAAAACGACGGATATGTATTTTTTGGCGGCAAAAACTCTTCGCCTTTACTTGTGTCTTCACAAGCGACAAAAAAACTGCCGCAGGAGGTCAATAGTATCCTCAAACACCGCACCTACGAAAACTAATCCGTTATCACCGGAATACTTTCGCCTTTAATCCATTTTCGTATCAAAACAGGATTATTGCTAATCGGAGCAATATATACGTTTATTGCTTGTCGAAGCGGATAGGAATCGTGCAAAGGCTGACTTTCAACCGAATTAAGGGAATAGTCGGAATGAACAAAAAATGCTCCCTCATTTGATATATACAAAAATCCGACATGAAAACCCGCTAAACCGATGAAATACAAGCCGGAAGGATATTTTTTTAAGGCAGATTTTAAAGTGTCAATTTTTCCTTTGAAAATAATTTCTTCCACTTTTACACCGCAAGCAACCGTTTTTGCCTCTTGCAAGGGTGCTTGCTGCGCTGTTTTTGCCCGATTCACCTTAAATGCGGCATCGCGCAAACTTGTACTGACGAAATAGCCGCAGGCAATCGCGCCCTTTTTCGGCACCTGCGACGTGCCGTCAAATTGCCAAGCCGTGCCGTACCATTCGGGAAATATTTTTTTAGTTAAAAGCTCCGTAATGTCTTTTGCGGCTTTTTCAAGCAATTTTTTTCGGGCATTTTCACTTGTGTCGGCAAGATAAAGTGCTGCATATTTTTTTTGCAAATTGTGCGCTTCGGCTTTTATTTTTTCATAGTCATTTTGCGAAAAAAGCGGAAATGACGCTAAAAACAAAACGACAAAAATAAAGGAAAAACATATCTTGACCATCATTTGAATTGTTTTAAAGTTTTTAACAAACAAAAGTATAAAATTATTGCCAAAAAATCTAAAACGCATACAGCGTAAGCTTTAGTTTGCGAAAACGTCGGTTTATTGGTGTTTTTTTTGAAAAAAACACGCTAAAGGGTATTTTACAATTCAATTTCTATGCTTTTTATTCCCTTTCGCGCGATAGAATCGCAGTAAAATATTGGGCAAAATTCCGAATCGCCTGCACGATTTTTGGACAATCGTGCTACAAAAAAGTGCGAAATTGTAACGGAAATAAGTGTTTTCTTGTGCAACAGTCAAAAATTGCCGTGAGAAATTAGAGTTCCGAATTTGTCAGAAATGCAACAAAATTTTGTTTTTCTAAGACAAAAAATATTTCAAAAAAGCGGTTTTTATTTTCACTTTTGTATATTTGTCAGTAAGATTGCTTTGGAATCGCAGAAACAATCAAAATTGGTAAAAGAATGAAAACAGCTATTTTTCCCGGTTCTTTTGACCCTTTTACGAAAGGGCATGAGGACATTGTAAGGCGCGGCTTAGGCCTTTTTGACAAAATTATCATCGGTGTCGGCTACAACAGCAATAAAAAAAGGTTTTTTTCGCTCGACGCTACTTTGCACGGTTTGCAGGTGCTTTTTAAGGACGAACCCAAAGTTGAGGTCATTCCCTACACGGAACTCACGGCGCAATTTGCCGAAAAGCAGGGCGCGAAATTTCTTTTACGCGGCTTGAGAAATACGACCGATTTTGAATACGAAAACCCGATTGCGCAGGCAAATCGTTTCATTATTCCGGACTTGGAAACCGTTTTTCTCATCACAAGCCCGCAATATGCCTACATCAGTTCGTCAATTATCCGTGAATTGCATCGTTTCGGGCAAGATATTACGCAGTTTATTCCGTACAAAATAAGCGATTAAATGGAAAAAAAAGGACTGAAAAAAACAATTTTTGATGTTGTTGAGCGCACGCACTCTCACAGCAAAGCGAGTTTAATTTTTGAATATTTTATGATTGTTCTCATCACGTTGAACGTTATTGTCGTGATTTTGGAATCATATTCGGAAATTAAAAGGGAGTATAATGAGGCGTTGCAAATTTTTGACCTGATTTCAATTATTATTTTTAGTTTGGAGTATATCGCGCGCATTTGGACTGCCGATTTATTGTACCCCGACATCAACAATTCGCTGCGAGCGCGCCTGAAATTTATGTTTTCTTTCAACGCCGTCATTGATTTGCTTTCAGTTTTGCCGTTCTATTTGCCTCTCATCATGGAGACGGATATGCGCATGATTCGCATTTTACGGGTTTTTCGTATGCTCAGAACCCTCAAACTCAATCGCTATTCGCGTCCGCTGACGATTATCAAAGATATTCTTTTTGAAAAAAAACAAGAACTTCTTGCGACTTTATTTCTCAGTTTTTTACTGATTTTAATTGCCTCAACTTTCATGTATCACATTGAAAATGAAGCTAACCCGGAACATTTTCCGAATATTGTCGAAAGTTTTTGGTGGACAGTCGTTACGATTA
The DNA here is from genome assembly GCA_052033485.1 of Bacteroidota bacterium. GTDB lineage: Bacteria > Bacteroidota > Bacteroidia > Cytophagales > Bernardetiaceae > JBPOJO01. The sequence continues at coordinate 2,893 of JBPOJO010000570.1, forward strand.
CTACTGTCGGTTACGGGGATATTGTGCCTAAAACAGGCTTAGGAAAGGTTGTTGCGGGCATCACGGCGTTTTTGGGCTTGATGGTTGTCGCAATCCCTTCGGGTATTATAAGTTCCGGTTTTTTGGATAAATTACAAAGAGAACGCAAAGCAAAAGAAGCTCGTTTTTTCAAAGATAAAGTTTTTTGTCCGCACTGCGGCGAAAAATTGCCCGAAGAATATTGGGCAGAGCATCACGGAAAATACGGCAAAGAAGTCAAAAAATCCTCCGATGAGGAGAATAAAACTGAATAATTTTTATGAAAATTCGGAATTAATGCGTAATTTTCGTTGTTTTGCAAATAAAAAAACAAAATTTTGGAGAATCAAGAAGTATCATATTTCAGCTATCAAAACACGGGTTCTTCGTTTAAATCCGTCATCGGACGCATCATGATGGGTTCGGCTTTTATTTATTTTGCCTTGTCTTTCCCGAACTTTTTTTTCAAACTTATTTTCGGATTCCTTGCCTTTTCCCTTTTGGCACAACCGATTACGGATTTTATCAAAAAACAAGTTTTCAGCATTGACGTTTTTGACAGCGGAATCAAACTTGCGCTCGGTTTTGCGGGGCACAGAAATATTTTTCTCAAACGCGAAGATATTGTCGGAATTGATGTGATTGAAGGACATTCGCGCAAGAGCAGACGCGACAGAAAACGGCAATATGTGCGTTCCAAAATTATTTACAGAAAGGGGAAAATGGCGCACGATTACACCGACGATGCCGTTTGTATCATTCACACGCGCGACGGGAAATCTTTTGAAATTGAAAAACGGTTTCTTGCCGGTTTTGAATTTGAAAAAATGATGTCCGTCATTGACGACCTCTATCACGATGCTTTGCCGAAACCGGAAGCAAACAGCAGCATTGAAATCAAATCAGGGCTGCAACTCTCCGAAGAAGAACGCAAAATTGACGCTTTAATCAAAAAAAATCGCACTTTTCGGGACGAGGATTTTATTTTAAAAGCTAAATTTATTGAAAAATTAAATGAGGCTTACAAAACTATTTACAATTTGCGCCCCGCCCGCGAAGCCGTCAATATGCCCGAAGATACCGTCATTTACACCGCTTCCGATGCCGGACGCGAAACTTTTTTTATTTTTCACAATGATTTTAAAACGAAGCTCAGTCAAGAAAATATTGAAATAGGTTTGCAGCTTATCAATGCGGCACAAAAAAATCTCAAATTGGTCGAAGTGAGGATTAATTCTTATGCTAAAATTGAAGAAAAACTCAGCGATTTGAAATTTCAGGAAGAAAGCAGAAGAAAATTGCAAAACTTGACCAAAGATTTAGAAAATTTACAAAACAAAAACACACAAAACAGCACGGAAAGCGACATAATTTTTGGCGAAAATGCGGCTTACGAGGACAATTTGAACGAATTGGCTGACCTCACGCAGTCCGTACATCGCTTGGAAGATTTGGAAAAAGCCGTCGAATTGAACGAACATATTTCATTTTTTACGGATAAGAAACAATAAAGGCAAAAATCACTAAAAAAGCCCCTGAAAAAAAACATTTTTCGGGGAAGCAGGTCATTGGCTCATGCGTAAGTTTTTGCGACAAGTTTTACGACCGCGGGTTTGCGTCCTCTTCGATATACAAGAGCTGTTAAAAAAAAAATTTGCTTTGCCTTTGCTGCAAAAATTTATGACCAAAAGCGGAAGCATAAGAGAAAAAAAACTACTTTTGCAAAAAAAAAAGATGGCTAATCCTGTTATTATTATCGGTGCAAATGCCGTAGGGCGCGTTGCCGCCTCAGTTTTGTCGGCGCAAGGGCTTGTTGTGTATGGTTTTCTTGATGACAATGAAAAATTGCAGGGAAGCGACCTCGACAATGTTGCCGTGCTCGGAAAAACCGACGAGAGCAAATTTTTGAAACTCATCGGCAAAAAATGCGATGTTTTTTTTGCAAGTGAAGAAGCCAAAGTCAGAAAATTTTATTTTGAAAAATTTGAAAATGAGCAGATTTATCCGATAAATATCATTGATAAATCCGCTTTTATAGCCTCAGGCGTAATACTCGGGCACGGGCTTTTGATACAAGCAGGTGCCGTCATTTCGGCAGGCGCGGATTTGTCAAATTGCATCAACATCGGTGCCGGTGCTGTCGTTGAGGCGCAAACTTGCCTTAAAGATTGCGTCAATATCGGTTCGGGTGCCGTTGTCGGCGAAGGCGTTGTGCTTGAAGAAAGTGTTTTTGTCGGTGCAGGCGCAGTGATAGTCAGCGGCATAAAAGTTGAAAAAAATGCAAGAGTCGGCGCAGGTTCGGTTGTCATTGAAAATGTCGGCAAAGGAAAAACCGTTTTCGGCAATCCCGCCAAAAATTTTAGCTGAAAAAAAACAGCAGCCTTCATCCGACATTTTTCAAAAAATATTAGTTAAGGCTGCCGTCTGTTTTTGCTTACCGAAACTTCAAAAAATAAAAAAATGACATCAAAAAAATGCTTTTTTTTCTGTTTTTTTGCCTTGCTTTTTTCTTGTCAATTTGAGGATAAAAAAGAGGAGGAATTGACCGTCGCGGTCGCGTCTTCTTTGCAAAAAAAACTTGAAAAGGCGGCGAAGGATTTTGAAAAAATACACCCCGAAAGTAAAATACACATTCTTGCCGCCTCTTCCGCTAAAATTGTTTTGCAAACCGAACACGGTTTGCCGGCTGATATGCTCGTTTTAGCGGACAGTTTGTTGATTTCAAAAGTTGAAAATGCGCTGAGAAGTGATTATTTCGGCAAAAGCAGTCTTTGTTTTATCGCCAAAAAGGACTTTTCCCCCGATACGCTTGCCGATTTTTTTAAAAAATATCCCGAAAAAAAAATTTGTATTCCCGACCCTAAAACCGCGCCTGTCGGAAAAGCAGCAGAAAAATATTTGCAGCACTTAAATATTGAGGAAAATTCGCGAATTTATGCCGAAAATGCAGCGGCAGTTTTAGGTTATGTCGACAAAGGGTTTTGTGAATTGAGTTTGAGTTCAACATTGCTCAAAGCACAACTTCCGAATGCTTATTTTACGCATGATGTCGAAAAAAATGGCTACGATATTGCCTATTTTGGTGTTTTGAGAAATAAAAAAGCAGAAAAATTTTATTTATTTGCCATGCAACAAAGCCGCGAAAACCATTAACGAAATTTATTGCCCGAAAAATGTACCTTGAAAAAATTATTCCACCCGGACAAATCAAAACCCTTCAAAAAGAGGAATTGATAGTTTTATGCGAGGAGATTCGACAAAAAATTATTTTTTCTGTCGCGCAAAACGGCGGTCATCTCGGCGCGAGTCTCGGAGCGGTTGAGTTGATTGTCGCGCTGCATGTTGTTTTCGACAGTCCGACCGACCGCCTTTTTTTTGATGTCGGGCATCAGGCATATTCGCACAAATTGCTCACCGGACGTTACAAGGATTTTAACGAATTGCGGCGTTTCGGCGGCATTTCCGGTTTTCCGCGCCGCAACGAAAATAAGCATGATTTTTTCGGAACGGGGCATTCTTCAACCGCACTTTCCGCCGCGCTTGGTTTTGCCGTTGCGGACGAAAGGCGAAAAATAAATCCGCATAACATCGTCATGCTCGGCGACGGCGCATTGACTGCGGGAATGTCGTATGAGGCTTTGCAACAAGTTAAAACACTGAAAACCAATCTTTTAATTTTGCTGAATGACAACGGAATGTCCATTGACGAAAACGTCGGTGCAATGCACGAGCATTTAATTGCTTTGCGTGAAAAAAAGGCTGCACTCTCCGTTTTTGAACTTTTGCAAATTCCTTATCACGGCGTAACGGACGGAAACGACCTTTTTCAAGTGATTGATTTATTGAATGAATACAAAAAAAGCGGCGGCTTAAAATTGCTGCACTTCAAAACTGTGAAAGGAAAAGGGCTGCCGCAAGCCGAAAATGAACAAATTTTATGGCATTCGCCGCCGAGTTTTGATGCCGAAACAGGCAAAAAAATTATCAAAAAAGAAGATTTGAAATTTCATACCGTTTTCGGTGAAAAAATGACGGAATTAGCCGAAAAAAACACCGACCTCCTTGTCGTTACGCCGGCAATGAAAAGCGGTTCAGGTTTGACAGAATTTGCACAAAAATTTCCCGAGCGTTTTTTTGACACCGGCATCACGGAACAACACGCCGTTACTTTTTGTGCCGGACTTGCCGCTGCGGGCATGAAAGTTTTTTGTTCGATTTATTCGACTTTTTTGCAACGCGCTTACGACCAAGTGATTCACGATGTTTGCCTTCAAAATTTGCCGGTGATTTTTTGCATTGACCGTGCCGGACTTGTCGGCAGCGACGGCGCAACGCATCACGGATTGTACGATTTAGCTTTTCTTTCTTGCCTGCCGAACGCCGTTATTTGCGCCCCTGCCAACGGCAACGAACTGCGTGCCGCGCTCGATTTTGCCCTCAATTACACGGAAAATCCACTTTTTATCCGTTATCCGCGCGGCGAAACGCACCGCAACGCGCCCGTGCCCGCGTACACAAAAGGAAAAGGCGTAAAAGAAAAAGAGGGTGAAAAAACTGCGGTACTTGCACTCGGAATCGCTGTTGAATGGGCAAAAATTGCCATGTCGGAAGCCGAAAAAAATGAAAATAATCGCCCTGCCGCACTGTTTAATATGCGCTTTTTAAAGCCGCTCGACCGGCAAATGTTGTGCATGATTTTTGAACACTATGAAAAAATTGTTATTATTGAGGACGCTGCGCAAATCGGAGGGCTGTTTTCTGCCGTTTTGATGTGGGCAAATGAAAATCAGCAATGCCGAAAAATAATTGCGCTCGCCGCTCCCGACAGCATTATTGAACACGGCGAAACGGAACAACTTCGCGATTTTGCCGGTTACGGAGCCAAAAATATTATTCGCGCTGTGTACGAGGAATGTTGAAAATCAAAAAAAAATTATTTCTTTGTGGTTTAATTTTTGTCGTTTTTTTCGCTGAATTATTTCTAAAAAATCGGCAAACGGCTTTTCGGCATCAAAAGCAATATTTTCATTTTGAAACTAATTTACATTTTTACAAGTTTTGCAAATTCTAACGGCAAGTAACGATGACAAAAAAAACACTTATTCTTGGGGCAACCACTAATACAGACCGAGTTGCTTTTAAAGCTGCCGAAAAATTATTAGCCTACGGGCATGAAATTGCCCTTGCAGGCATACGCGAAGGCATGATTTTCGGGCATATTATTGATACGCAAAAAAATTTCGTGCAAGGGGTTGATACCGTTACGCTTTACATCAATCCGACGAATCAACGCGCTTGGTACGATTATATTCTTTCTTTGCGCCCGCGCCGAATTGTTTTTAATCCGGGCACGGAAAACGACGAACTTATGCAACTTGCGGAGCAAAACGGAATTTTTTGCGAAGAAGCTTGTACGCTTGTTCTGCTCGGAACAGGGCAATATTAGCCTGTGGGCGGTAATTTTAAGGCTTTTTTACCTGATTTTTTTTAAAACTTATTTCGATTCGGCGGTTCTCCTGAGCGTTTTTTGACAATGGTTTTTTTTCACCGAAACCGACGGTAGAAATTTTTTCGGGTGCAATGCCTTTTTTTACCAAATATTTTTTGAGCGATGTCGCTCTTTTTTGCGACAAAAAAAGATTGTATTCTTCGCCTCCCTCCTCGTCCGTATGCCCCTCAATGTGCACGGAATACGAGGGATTTTCGGAGAGAAAAACAGCTAAATTTTCTGTATCACCGTTCGGAATGAGGTCAAATTGATTTTTATCAAAAGTCAAATTTTTGATACAAAGCACTTCCAAAGGATTGATAGCGGGCTTTTTGTCCTCAACTCCCCAAAAAACGGAGGTATGGATTTCGGGTAAATTTTTTTCCGAAAAAGAAAAAACACCTTTAATTTCGTATTTACCCGGAAATAATTTTTCATTGACTTTACTCATTCTTTTTTCGAGAAAATTGCCGGAAAATTTTTTCAGCCCCAAAATTCCGCTTGCTGCTTTTTTGTTGCCGCTTTGCTCTTCAAACCAAAGATTATTTCCTTCTGTTTTGCCGGCAATCGGATAGCGAACACTCCCGTTTGCGTCTGTCTCAAAAGTGCAAAAACCGCTGATTTCATTGCCCTTTTGGGTGATTTCCATCGTTATTTTTCCTCTGAAAAGAAAAACGCCGTCTTTGTCAAAAGCTGCCGGTCCGTGCCATTTCCCCGCAACGGTATGAGGATTTGGTAAGGAAAACGACTGAAAAGCGGCGAAGATGAGGAAGAAGCTCAGAATAATTTTTAAGGACTTCATAAAATTAATTTTAAGAAATTTTAGGCGGTAAAGTTAAGAAATTTTTTGACAAAACCTTGAGAAGCAAATTAAAATTTTAGGGCTTGTTCATAAAAAATTTGTTCGTTATTTTTACCATTTGAGGAGCCGGGCGATGCAAACAAAGTAATGCAAGCATCTTGCTTGCCTCATCAAAAACAAAGTGTGAGCAAGATGCTCACAATACAATGCACAAATATCGGATTTCATTTTTTATGAACAAGCCCTGATTAAAATTTCACAAAACTTCTTGATAATAAAACATTGGTAAGCGTTTCTTAAAGAAATCTTAGTGTTTCGTCCTTTTGCCGAAAACTGTTGATTGTTGATTTTCAGGATTATCCGCGACGAAAGGAAAATTCAGCGACAATTATGGTACATATTTTGAGGGTTTGCAATTTTGAACAAATGTTAATTTTCAAACAAAATCACAATTATCAAGATGAAAAATTGGAATGAAAGTGCTAAAATTTACGCAGAAATTGCTCCGAAAATATCCTTTTATCAACAATCCGCTGCCTTTTTGCTTCAATTTGCCGATTCTTACGAAGCCGAAAATATTTTGGATTTGGGTTGCGGCTCCTCTGCCTGTATGGAAGAAGAAATTTTGCAAAGATTTTCCCGCTTAAAAAAATTATATTGCAGTGATTTTTTTGAATTAATGTTGCAGGAACTCGAAAAAAAGTTAAAAAATGACCGTATTGTGTTTTTGCAAAGCGATGCAGCCGAAATTGATAAAAAATTGCCCGAAAAAGTTGAGCTGATTGTCGCGAATAATTCATTTTGGCATTTTGACGTGCGAGCGTGCTTGTCTGCCTGTGCGCGTTGCCTTCGCGAAGGGGGGACGCTTGCCTTCAATATGCCCGAATTTGATGTTGATTTTGGGCAAAATATGAATGAACACGCTAAATACAGCTTATTGAATGAGGTTTTGCGTGAAAAAAATTTACCGCCGAAACCTCATAAGGGTTCGGCAAAAAAATATAAAACGGAAGATATTTTGACCATGATGCAAGAAAGCGGGTTTAAAAATCCCGTTTTTGTAACGCATGAAATAGCAACTTCGGCAGAGGATTGGTTAAATTTTTACCGTATTCCGACCATTATTCAGCAAAGTTTGCCGCATTTGCCCGAAAAACTTGCCTTTGAAATTTATCGTGAAACTTTTGAAAGAATAGATGCTTCGCAATTACGCCCTTTGATTTGGGTTTATTTTAAAGCCGAAAAAAATGCTTGAACGGGAAGAAATCAGCTTGTTAAATGACTGTCGGGAATGTCGGGAAGTGCAGGAATGTGCGGCTTTGCTGCGCGAGCGAATGTTTGCCTACCTGCATTTTCGCCTGCAAAAACGCGCTTTTTTTTCCGAAACGACTTATTTTTCACTCATTTCCGCGCTGAAGCGTCCCGCGCTTGACCAATTTGCGGGGCGTTTTTTTTCCGCTTCTCAGTGGTATGCGCAAATGAAAAAAGGGGCAAATCTTCGTGAAAGTTTGGCGAATGTTTGGCTTTTTTTCAACTTAATTTTTTCCGTTGATGCGGTCGGGAAAAATGCCTCGCCCTGCTTTGAAGAAATAGCTTTTTTAGCCGATTTTGATGTTGAAAAAATCAATTTTTATCGCCGAAAAGCGGTTGATTTTTATCGTCAAAAACACTGTTTGACTTCGGAAGATGAGCAAGAAATTTTGGCAAAACTTGAGCCGAAACAAGATTTTGCTAAAATTTATTGGCACGAAAGCCGCTTTTTGCAAGAGCAATCGCGAATAATAATTTCATCGGATTTAGAAAAATCATGGAGTTTTGAGAAAAGAAATGATTTTTTGCATTTAGGCGGCGCGTTCAGCGAAACAGAAAAAAGGCTTATAAGCCCTCGCGGGCGCGATTTTTTGCCTTGGCTTGATGCACGACGTTTGTCTGTTTTTAATCCTGATGCCGACATCAATCGTTTTGCCCTTTCGCAGGGGTTTTCACTGCAAACAGGGCTTTCGGGAGTCAGTTTGCAAATGTCTGCGGCGGGCGAAATGTTCGGCTGTGCGGATAATCGAAGCATGGCGAAAACTTGTTTGCTTTACCTCGTTCCCTTAAAAACGCACAGTATTTTTGAGGTGCTTTTTGTTACGGATTATTTTCCCGACAGTAGAATAAAGTCTATACCTGAATTGCATAAATTTTATGAGAAAATTGATGAGAAAAAAGGA
>JBPOJO010000046.1:0-11730 GCA_052033485.1 Bacteroidota bacterium
ATCGTTTTTAAAATGCTTGCCCTCTTTTGGGACTGCAAAGGTAAGAACGCTTTTCTTTTCTCCAAACGTTTTGTGAAGTTTTTTTTAACACCTCGCTTTTAAAACGCTTGCCCTCTTTTGGGACTGCAAAGGTAAGAACGCTTTTCTTTTCTCCAAACTTTTTGTGAAGTTTTTTTAATCTTTTTTTCCCTTATTAAAAACAAGGTGAATATTTTTTGAACCCTATTATAAGGTGTACGTTAGACGCAGTGAATTTGAAAACATCACTCTTTATGCTCAATTTTAAGCTAAATATCAATTTATTCCCTTTCGAGTGTTAGAATGTAATGGGCAAATTCCGATTTGTCTGAACGATTTTGGAAAATCGTGCAGGCAAAAAAAGCACGAAACTACGAGTCAAAAGGGAACACCTTTGTCTTAGGGAAGCAAAGAAACACTTCACTGCTGTTGAGTAAACTTTCAGTTCATTTTTGAAGAAAATTAGAGAATTTTGGGGATTTAATGAATTTTTAATCGTTTTTTTTGTATATTCCTTAATTTGCCTTGTTTTTTTGCAAAATTTATTCGAAAAACAGGGTACGACTAATTTCATTTTTTTCATAAAAAACAAAATCTCATCAAGAAAAGCAAAGAGGACGCACTACGCAACTACGCCGTTAAGAGCACAAAGTTGCAGCAACGCCCTCGCGAAAAACAAGAATAAAACGCCCTCAAAGCCTCTTCAGCCTTGAAAACTGAAATGCCATTTTTTCAAAAGCTATTTGTTTTTAATTTTATAGCCGAGCGTAAATAAAAACCATCTTCCGGCTTGCGGATACGGGAAATTGACGCTGCCGCCCGCTTGATACAAAGCATCGCCGGCATTGAAAACACGCGCGTCAACTACAAATCCCTTCCAATCATCAAGGCGCAAACCGAGCGAAAAGACCGTATAGGCTGCAATTCGGTTGTCTAAATTTTCAAAACTCGCCCCGTTAAGCATTGTGCGAAAAATCGGCGCGTGTTGAGAAGAGTAATAACGTCCGTCAGCATGGATTTTGAATGCGGTAAAAGATTGAAAAGGCGTAAGGTCTGCATTTATTACCGCAGACAATGAGGGAATATTCCCGATTTCATTGCCCTTACGCGGGTAATCTTTTGCGTCGAGAGCATATTGTTGTCCCGCTACGGCTCTGATTTTAACATATTTACTTGTAAAAGCAATTTCATGCTCAATACCCCATGAAGTCAAGATTCCGGCATTTCTATAGCGCGGCTCCTCGCCTTGTGCGTTCGGGACCCGGTAGATAAAATCACTTAACTGATTGTAAAAAATATTTAAATGATAAAAAAATCTGCCCTCAAAAAATTTAAAACTCGGTGTAAATTGCCATGAAGAGAGTTTTTCGGGCAATAAATTTGACGAACCTTTATATGATGCTAATGAATTATAGCGATACCAATACGGCGCGTCAACAAAAGAAGAGGAATAAGAAAATTTAACATTGAATTTGTCGTTATGCAAATAAATCAACGCCAAACGCGGACTGAAATTTCGGATATTGTCGCCCATAAAACGGTCTTTTTCGTCGTAACGAAAGCCTAAATTTGTGATAAATTTGTCGCTGAAAAAGTGTTTTGCCTGAAAAAATCCCGAAAAAATTGTTTCTCCGCCCGTGCTAAGCAGTTTCGCATCTTTTTTGTCTGTAACAGCCGTAAATTCGCCGTTTGCGCCGGTCAAAAATTGACTGTCATACATAAAAAAGTGGTCGACTTGGGTGCCGAACAAAACATTCCCCTTGCCGAGCGCACTTTCGTAATTGTAAGCCGTTTGTGCGATAAAACCGGTTGAGTATTCTTTCCAAGAAATATTGCCTGCCTGCTTGTTTGCCGGATTCAAAACAATGGTTGCTTCAACAAAAGCGTGGTCAAAATAAGGATTGATACTGATGTTCATTTTTTTCTTTTTACCCAAATCCGAATCGTATTTCACATCGAGATGCGCAAATCCTGTCCCGAGACCGGGTGTGAGACCATTTATTTTGCGATAATCCTCAACGTTGTAGACCTCTCCTGTAACGCCACCGCTTGAAAAAGGCTCGGTCGTTTTACCGTAACGCAAATTGCCCAAAAAGTTAAATTTTCCGCTTTTGAGGTTGAAACCGGCATCAAATGAGGGTTTATCGCGATTGCTTTCGAGCAGAGCAAAACCGTCTTTCGGATTAGCGGAGTAGTCATTTTCTTTGGCTACGGCAACTTTTTGCCCGTCCGCTTGATAAAAATTAGCCCAAATCAACACATCTTTTTTGGGCGAAAATTCCTCTCCGTAGAGTAGGGCAAATTTTTTCTGCCCGTAGTTGCCGCCGCCGACTTCGACCTGCGCACCGTTGACATCATCGCCGGATTTCGTAACAATATTAATGACGGCGGTCAGGGCAACATTTCCGTAAAGCGAGGAGGCGGGACCGCGCAAAATTTCAATTCTTTTAATTTTTTCGAGCGAGATGCTGTAATTCGGGTTAGCTTCGGAGTAAGAGCGTGAATTTAAGCGATGTCCGTTGAGCATCATGAGAATTTTTTGCTGCGAAGACGCATAAACGCCGCGCATGGCAATATTCATTTCATTGTGGTCTTGCACGATGCTCATGTTCGGGACAAAAAGGGCGAGCAGGTCGCGCAAATTTTTCGCTCCCGAATTTCGTATCATTTCGTCGCTGATGACTGTCACCGGCACGGGCACTTCGTCGAGCGTTTCGTGTTGTTGAGAGGCAGAGACGATGACGATTTTCATTAAATCTTCCACTTCCATTTCGAGAAGTGCCGTCAAAATAGAATCTTTTTCCGAATCAGAATCTTGTGCTTGTACGGGGCGCACAAAAAAGGAACAGAAAAAAGCCAAAATGAGTATAATTCTTGTAAATTTATTGTTCATGTAGAGAAAAAATTAGGTAAAAACCATTTAAGCGACATAAAATTTCCAAAAAACGAAGTTATTGGAAATTTTATTTCCCCAATGTTACAAAAAAATTACAAATTTGATTCCAAAAATCTAAACTCGGGCAAAATATTTTTTAGGAAAAATTGTAGTCCTTTCCGTTACTTGTGTCTTCACAAGGGACAAAAGCCTACCGGTCGTTTGTGAAGACACAACGACAGCGAAGCTCACGTGGACAGCAAATTTAGGTGTGCGAGCTTTCTCGGCGAAATGTTAGTTTTATGCCGCTGAAAAATTATTTATTTTCTTTCACCAAAAAAGTTACGGCAATTTTTTCTTCCGAATTAAGTGCGTTTGAAACAATCGTAATCACCTTTCTGACTTTTCCGAACTTGTCATGTGTGTCAATTTTGACCTTCAAACGGTCTTTTTCACCCGGCGCAAGGGGGATTTGCGGCAGCTCGGCAACGGTGCAACCGCATGTAACATAAGCCTCTTTCAGCATTAAGGGATAAGTTCCGATGTTTTCAAACTCAAAAAAACACTCCGCGCTGTCCCCTTGCGCAAGTGTTCCGAGTTCTATTTCGCTTTGCAAAAAACGAATTTGAGGGTTATTTTGCTGCGAAAAGGCATTTTTTATGCAAAATAAACAAAGTAAAAAACCAAAAATTATTTTCATTCCTTTATTTCGTTTTTTTAGGCTTGCCATTTTTTGGTGCGCTTTTTTTCACGGGCAATTTTGCCTTTGATTTTTCCGCTTTATTTTCCGGCATTTTTTCCTCTTCTTTCAACTCAAAAGCAAAACTTTTTTTAATCCAAAGTGCGTGATTTCCGAAACGCGGCTTAGGCATCATGTGAACTTGCCTGCGTTGATGCGCCTCGTTCAACACCGATTCCAAACCGTATTTCATTTCTTGCACTTCAAAGGCGCAGGAATTGTTCTCGGCAGAAATGTCAAATGACAAAGTCAACTTCGGAACGGCAAAAAGTATGACATCAGAAAGGGTGTCGGCGAGTTTTATCTCCCCTGTTTCGTGCGAAATTTGAATATTTTTGAGTTGGGGAGAAAATTTTAAGACACAAAGTTCGGCATTTTCGCCCGATTGTACATCAAAAACAATTCGTTTTGTGAGGCTGTCTTTTTTCACCGAAATTAATTTTGCTTCCGCTCCTTTTGCTTTGAGGGTGCTGTCGGTATTGGTCAAAAATTCGGCTTTGATGAATTGATGAAAATTTGACAGAGAGTCGGGCAGAGGTGCTTCTCCGAGATAATTTTGAGTAAATTCATCGGTTTTCTTGTCAAAACTTGCCCATTTTCCAATATTTTTGTCGGCATCATAAACGGCGAAAAGGCTGTTATTTTTGCGATGCTCTTCATCAAATTTGGCATTTGCGGAAAAAAACAACCAAGTCAGCAAGGAAATTGTCAGCAGCATATAACAAAAAGTACGTGAGTGATTTTGGTGAAAAAGATGAAAAAAACCATATAACGCAAAAAACGAAATCGCCGTAACGCCCGCAACTCCGTAAGAAAAATGAACCGTTAATGCCGTTTTTAACAAATAAATCATCGGCAAAATAACCGGAGCGATTGCCAAAAAAATACCACCTACAATCCATGAATCTAAGGCAAAAGGATTTGAAAAATTGTCACGCAAAGAGGTATAAAAGCCGCTCAAAATCGCCGCGCTTGCCAACAAAAAGGTGATATAAGAAGCTCCGGGGAACTCAGCGGTTACAAAAAGATTTAAAGCCGTGAGCAAAAAAGCCGTCGCTCCCTGCAAATTTGCCGCACCGAGTTTGCGCGCTAAAAGACTTGTAACAAACAAGTTAAGCCCAATCGTAAAAGCGGTGAAACTCCAAAAATAAGCGTCGGAGTAATAAATATCGCCGTAATTTGTCCAATGATACGCCTGATGACTGTTGTAAATCATTTGCCAAATTCCGTAAACTGCGCCCGCACTTGCCGCCGTCATCAATAAAAAGGTAAACAAAGCGGCAAAAAATTTCAAAAAATTAATTTGTTTTTTGACAATCAACAAAATTAAGAGCAAAATTCCCGCGATTCCGAGTACAACCGCTGCCGTCAGCGCGCTTGTATGCGTGTAATGCACAAGACCGAGAAAAGGATAATCGAAATAAACCTGTTTTCCCGGCGGCAAATTATCCAAGTCTTTTTTGGCAAAAAATCGCGTAAGATTGAGCATAATATCCCCCTGAACTTGCATCGTTCCGAGGTCAATATTTTCGGGAGAATCTAATTCGGTGTGATAATGTGTGTGTTTTTCAATAAAAGCAAAATTCATTCCGTAAGGAATTTTTTCTTTAAAATGTATAAAATCCGTCCCGTTTGGCATTTTTTTATACACTTCTTCAAAAAGTGAAGAGCCGCGCAGGTTCGGAATCGCCTCATTGACGGCTTGCAATAAAGGCAGATGTTCGCCGCAACTTTCAAAAAACAAAGGTTGTCCGCCCGCCCCTCTTGCCTCAAAATTTAACACAATGCCAATCCTTTTTGCATCTTTATCGTGTTCAAGCCACGCTTTTGCGCCCATTAAACCCAACTCTTCGCCGTCGGTGAGCAAAAAAATGATGTCATTTCGAAAAATTTCACCTGCAATTTTCATTGCCCGCAAACATTCTAAGACGGCTGCACAAGCCGAGCCGTCATCTGCCGCGCCGGGTCCGAAAATGACCGAATCGTAATGCCCTGCGACCAAAACGGCTTTGCCGCCGTCGCCGAGCGTTCCTTTTTTTAGAAAAATTAAATTTTTTACGCGAGCAAATTTGTTGTCCGCAAGTTGAACCGTCGTGTCCTGAATGCGGACTTCCGCGCCGAGTTTTTTCGCTTCCTGCATGAGATAAGCCGCAACGGAATCATTTTGCGCCGAACCGATGGGGTGCGGCTTAACTGCAATTTTTTCTAAGTGGGTCATCGAGCGTTTTGCGGAAAAATCTTGTATCTTTGCATCGGCATAAACGGGTAAAGGCGTGCTCAAACGTTGAATCGCCCAAAAAACAGACCCGGCAAGAAAAATTATCGCAAAAAAAACAGTCCCTTGATTGTATTTTGGCGCGCTCATAAGAAGTTTTTTGTTTAGTCTGAAAAAATTTTATCCAAAATATTTTGTTTTTTTTTCACAAAATCCAAACTTACGCAAATTTTTTTCGTAAAACAAAATTAGGGACATGATGACACTCAATTGTTTAAAACGGGACACCGCTTTTGTGGTGAAAATTGAAGGGGACTTAGATGCCGTTTCAGCCATTGACTTAGATACTTGTTTAGAGGACGCAGTCAAACAAGGAGAAAAAATCTTAATTATAGATTGCTCCGAATTAGCTTACATCTCTTCGCCGGGTATCGGTGTTTTTACCTCGCGGCTTTCCGACGCACAAGACGGAAATTTTATGATGGCACTTTGCTCGCTTAACGAAAAAATCTTCGGTGTTTTTTCAATTTTGGGACTCGACGCTATCGTACCAATTTATCCAACGCTTGAGGAAGCACTAAATATGACAAAAGCATGATTTACAGCATCAAAATAGCTTGCATGAAAGCCAATCTAAAGTCCGTGCGTGATTTTTTAACGCACGTTTTGGATAAGTATGTTTCTTCCCCCGAAGAAATAAATTTGCTTTTGGTAGCGGTTGATGAAGTTTGTGCTAACCTTATAATACATTCTCACGAATGTAATCCCGATGAATTTATTGAAATAAAATGTTATCCGCAAGCCGACAGCGAATTTGTCTTTGAAATTTGGGACTCGGATAAACCTCAATACGATTTTACACAGCATCACGTGCCGGATATTCAACAACTTATCCAAGAAAAAAAATCCGGCGGCATCGGTTTAATTTTGGTCAATAGAATTGTCGACCACATCAATTTTGAGCGAATCGGCGCGCAAAATGTATGCAAAATGTCCAAAAAAATTGCCCGAAAAGACACTTTCGGCAATGAATAAACCCTTGTTTTTCAGTTTTGACGGCGAAAAAATTCTTACCGATTTGCCTCCTTTTCCCAATCGCGGATTTAAGTATGCGGACGGCTTTTTTGAAACAATTTTATTACAAAACGGTACTTTCCCTTTTTTGTCGACTCATGCTTTGCGCATACAATACTCCCTAAAAAAACTTGTTTTTCACGCTCCCGAATTTTTTTTTGAAGAAAAATATTGGCAAGAGACTTTAAAAAACTTGTGCCGAAATGAAAAAAATGCACGACTGCGATTGAGTTTTTTCCGCAGCGGTGAAGGATTTTATCTTCCCGAAGAAAATGCAGAAACCGCCTTTTTTTTAGAAATAATGCCGCAAAACACGCCGAATTTACTTTTCAGACGCTCGCCGAAAAAATATTGTATTGTTCAAAAAGTAAGAAAAAATTATTCATTTATCAGCGAAATCAAAGCAATCAGTGCGCAAATTTATGTGCTTGCGGCACTCGAAATGCGCGAAAATAACGCACAAGAGGCGATTTTACTCAATGACGAAAATGAAATTGTCGAATGTTTGAGCGCGAATTTATTTCTCAAAAAAAATGACACCCTTTTTACACCGCCTTTGCGTTCGGGTGCGGTTGCGGGTGTAATGAGGGCTTTTTTGTTAAAAAAATTACCAAAAATCGGGATTCCAATTGTCGAAAAAAAATTGTATGAAAACGACCTGCTCACGGCTGATGCACTTTTGTCTGTCAATGCTTTGACAGGGGTGAGTATTTTTGAAGAAAAAATAAATGATGATTTTTTTGACCGTTTGCCCTTGATTTTTTTGGAAAATCGTTAAAATTGCAGCATACTGATTACAAAAAAGACAGGATTGCACAAAACAGCTTTTAAAATGGAAATACTCAATCAAAAAGGAGAAGGAAATTTAATGCTTTGGCAAAATGTCGGGGCAAAAGTACAATCGGAAAGCTGCATTTATGCTTTTCTGCGCGAACTTTTACCTGCTCCGCCTGTCCTCAATCCCTATTTACTCTCGCCTGAAACGCCGGTTTTCAAAAGTTTTTCGGGCGAACAAACGGCTTTTTTTCGCGCTTTGCAGCATGGGCGATACCCGTTTCTGACGGCTTTGCTTTTGCCGAACTATGGCGCAAAAGAGCTTTTTGCCGAAGAAAATTTTGCCGATTTTGTGTTTGATTTTTATATTCCCGCCTTTGAATTGCTTTTGATTTTCGCCCCTTCTCCCCCTGCCGGACTTGAAGCGCATTGTCGCGCACGCGGAATCACGCTTTTTTTTGCCGAACAAGCGAAGTTTCTTATGCCGATTTTTGAGGCGCATTTGCAAAAAAAGCAATATTCGGAGGAATTACTTCGCTATGAAAAAGAAAATGAGGGGCACAATATTTTTTCGCCCGAAACACTTGCTGTTTTGCGTTATCGCCTTAAAATTTTGCTCATTTCGCTTTGCGAAAACGACTTGTTGAACTCCGAACAATCCGTTTGGAAAATTTCTCTTCGCTCGGAGATTGCCGATTTGCAAAAAGAAATAAAACTTGCTTTGGAAGATATTGCGGGACTTGCACACTTAGCGGAGCAAGTTTTAGCCCAAAAATGCTGCTTCCGAACTGACAAAATTCTCTTCACGGACGCGCCTGACGCGCTGAAAATTGATTTCAGTTTGTTCAAAAGACCCGATGAAACGCACTCAACAATGCCCGAAACGATTTTTGTCAGAAATTCACCGTTTCATAAAACTAAATTTTATTATCGAAATTTAAACAAAGAATTAACATTTAGATATATACCGGAAAGCAATTATTTTTATCAAGCCTCATCTCAAAAATTCATTTCCGAGAAAATTTCGGCGGAAAAATTACCGATGTTTTTGAAAATAATGACGCTCAGTAATCCATTCATTCAAAGCAATTTATATGAATTTCTTCCTGCCCTCAATGACTTTTTGAACGGAAAAAATGTGCTTTGTGAAGGCGGCTTTTTGTTGTCGACTTTTGCTTTGACAAGTGTTTTTTTAGCCGATAAAGCGGCTTTAATTTTATGCCCCGATGATGCACACCTGCTCGTTTTGTCGGCACAAATGAAGCGATTTTCGCCTGCGGTCGGTTTTTATGAAGGATTGAGCGACGATGAAATTAACCGTCAAAAAGCCGAAACTGCGGCAGGAAAGTATCGTTTTGTCTTAATGACAGCGGATTTTATTTTGCGTCCGGAATGGGAAAAAAATGAGGAATTTATACACTTTTCGCGGCAATCCGTTTTACTTGTCGAAAGTTTCTGCGGCATCTCAGCGGCAGGTTATGATTTTAAAATCAACTTAAATTTTGCTTACGAAAAGTTGTCAAATACTTTTCCGTGTATGCAAAAAGTGGCTTTTTTTACAGACAGGCGACAAAATGTCGTCAATGATTTGTTGCGAGAATTGGCAGCGGACAAGGTTTATTTTGCCGTGTTAGGGGAAAAAATGCCGATTTTTTTGCAGCAAACAAACGGAAAAGCCTATACGGAATTGCTTTCTTGGCTCAAAAAAATTCCCGCCGACGAGTCCGTTTTGGTACTTACGCAGGAGGCGGAGGGCAACAAAGGAGCTTTTTTATTAGCCGAGCGGCTTTCTTATGATTTAAAAACAGAAGTCGGTTTCTATACCGAAAAAACGCCGCCCGAAATGCGTTTGCGCGAAAGTGAATTTGAACTTTTGAAAAAAAGACAAATTGAAGAATGGGTTTCGGGCAGCAAAAAAATTCTCACGGCAAGGTATGATTTTGCTCCCGCAGGCGGCTTTTCGGCGAATCGAATTTGTTTTTACGGAGTTCCGCCCTGTGAAGATTATATTTTTCTTTTTTCCGAAAAAAATACTGCCCCCGACATCAGCCTATTTTTCACGCCTGACGAGCCTGAAATTTTATTTGAAGCGGAACAAAACGCACAAAATCCCGTGAAATTGCGTGAAATTGTTGACAGAGCTGCTTGGATGAAGAATGATGTTTTGCATATTTTGGGCAAAATTACACAACATTATGAATTGCCGGAAGAAGACGCTGTATTTTGTAAAAACCTTATTATCAGAATTTTACATTCCAAAAACGACACATTTTCCGTTTCCGAATTAGACTACCGAATGTTTTCGGGACACTCGATTAAGCGAGAAAAAATTACGGCGGACGCAGTTTTTCGTTTAAAAAAAGGCGGTTTTTTTTCAAAAATAGCCAAAAAAGACCGCGAAACGTATGACGTTCGGCTTTCGGAAAAAATATCACAAGGCGACACTGAAACGCTTGAAGAGGAAATTTCGCAATTTTGTGCTGAATTTGTAAGGGAGCGTCAGATTGAAAAAGTGCAAAATTTATTGCGTTTTTGTCGTGTTCTGCCGCGAGAATCGGGTGAATATTTTTTGAATAAGATTGAAAAACATGATTATTACGAAGATTTGAGATTGCTTTTCAGGCATTTTGTTGCCGAAAAAAGTCATTTTCCGCTCACTTTTGAAAGACTTTTGCAGGAAATGCAAAAAAACAGACATGACTTAACGTACCTGCAAAGTATCGGCGAATATGCACAGGGCTTGCGAGCGATTTTTGCAAACGCGCCTCAACTCGCCTTTGCGCAGTTTTTTCTGCAATGTTTTTTGCAACACAAATCGGCAAGTCTGAGAAATTGCGCTGCGATAACGCTGTTTTTTACAGGCGAAAATGTATTTGAAACGGCAATAAAAGCGGCAAATATGCTCGAAGAGGAGTTTAAAAGTGAGTTTTGTGTTTTACTTTGCGCGGCTTATCCTGAAAAAATTGCAGCAATTTATGAACGATGCCGTGATTTTCACAGTTTGCAAATTTTAACGGAGCAACTTGCCGTTCGCTTGGAAAAAACCGCCGATATTTTGATGTGAGCAGTTTTTAAGACAAACTACGCGCTTGGCGACACAAACAAAGGCGTTTGCAATTCTACTGTCGTTAGCCATATTGCGAACGGCAAAAAAACGCGGCGAATTTTCTACAAAATCTTTTTCACCGTTTCCACCGAGATATGAAGCATTTCCGCGATTTTCTCATCAGAAAAACCGTTTGAACGAAAGGCTTGAATTGCTGTAAGAAGTAAATCTTCTTTTTGTCTCCGCTCTTCTTCCACTTTTGCTTCTGCTTCTTTTTTCAATTTCCGTTCATTTTTTGCTTCCTTTTCTGCTTCAATTGCCCTTTTATCTGCTTCGTCCGCCTTCTTTTCTGCTTCGTCCGCCTTTTCACGCTCTTCTTCCAACAACATACGCACAAAGCGTTCGGAGGCTTCTTCCTCTTCGACCGCTTTGATAAATTTTTCGTCGCCTGTTGCTGTTTGTAATGTGCTGATGATGTGCAAAATTTCGGGGTCTTGCACCTGCGCTTTGTACTCACGCATATATTTGATTTCTCTGCCACCAACGACCGCAAAATCTTCCTGAACAAAAAGGCTCAACAAACGCCCTAAGGAGGTTTTTAATGTAGGATGCAGATTTTCAAACACAATAAAAAAGCCTTTCGGCATCAGACGTTCGATGAAACTAATTTTTGCCTTAATTTTTTCGCCCGTTTGCATATCCGTTAAATCGTGGTCTAATTTGATGCAATTATTATCCACTTCCTCAAATGGTCGCCCTAAAAAGTAAATGCCGATAACGGGCAGCGGATTGCTGACCGTCTTGATTTTCCCATATTTGTTTTTGACCGAAGCAGTGTCTTCTCTATCCAACATCTGCGCCCAATAACGCCGAAAACGCATCACATCGAGAATATCTAATGCTTTTTGCACCTCAATGGCGATGAGTTTTTCTTCGCCGTCTTTCGTTTTCACTTTTGCCGAAAAGTCAAAACGCAACAAACGAGGCAC
>JBPOJO010000781.1:0-1902 GCA_052033485.1 Bacteroidota bacterium
GTATATCGGTATGCGTTTTGCGATAAAATAGGCGAACTTCGGGGCGTAGAAAGCACTAACGTTTTTGAAATGTCAGTGCTTTTTTTATTCCCTTTCGGGAGATAGAATCTCTGTAAATTAACGGACAAAATTCCGATTCGCTTGTGCGATTTTTGAAAAACGGCTGCAAAAAAAGTACAAAATTAAGAGGCGAAAGGGAAAACGGTTAATATTAGAAAAAAAAATGATGAAAATATTGCCGATGATAAAAAAATCATTACCTTTGCAGTTCTTAAATATTTGAAGGAGGTGTTTAACATGATAGCTATTTCAATAAAAGAAAACGAGTCTATTGACAAAGCGTTGAAACGTTTCAAAAAGAAATTCGAAAAAGCGGGCGTTCTTCGCGAATTGCGCAGCAGAACTTATTTTGAGAAAAAATCTGTCCGTCACAGGAATGTACGCCTCCGTGCTGTCTACATTCAAGGTTTGAATGCAGCAGAAGAAAACGCTTAGGCGAAAAGGCAATCCGTTTGTTGGTTTTTTGTTTTTATGACATTTCGCAAAGGCGGAATGTCATTTTTTTTGCTCTTTTATGCCGATAACACGTTCATCTTTTGCCTTTTGCAAGCTCACAATGATTTCAAAACCTAAAATAATGACAAAACTCACCGCGAAAATCCATACCATAAAAGCCAACATCGTTCCGATAGCTCCGTAAAGTTTGTTGTAAGTGTTAAATTCTACCAAATATTTTGAAAAAATTGCAGAAACAAGGATAACACCGAGCGTTGCCGTCAGGCTGCCGAGAGATTGATGTTTGAAATGCGTTGCGGCTGCCGGCGCAAAACGGTATAAAATTACCAACAATAAGAAAAAACTCAAAAAGGAAACCAAATATCGCAAAAAAGTCAGTCCCCAAAACAAAAACAGGTCTAATTTCGCCATTGAAAGCAGCCATTCTAAGGCAATTTCACCTCCGATGAGCAAGCTCATGGAAATTGTGAGTAAAACCACGAAAGAAAAAACCAATAGTACCGCCGTCAATCGCTGTTTAAAAAAATTGCGGCTGTCATTAATGCCCAAAATTCCGTTAAATGCGGTCATAAATGAAATCATGCCGCTCGAGCAAGCGTAGAGCGTCGCCAAAAAGCTGAATGACAACAAACCCTCACGCGGCTGACTGATAATTTCGCGAATCGTCTCGTAAATCGGCTTATAAATGTCGGGGTGAAGCAACATGCGCAACTCGCCGAATAATTTTTCGGAAACATCGGCTATCGGAAAATAAGGCAAAAGTGTGAAAAGAAAAATAACAAACGGAAAAACAGAAAGTGTTAAGTTATAGGCGACTGCACTTGAACGTTCGCCGATTTCGCCTTCAGAAAGTCGTTTGTAAAAAATGGTAAAAAAAGTCCACAAGGAAACACGTCCCGCTCCGAAACGCATTTTTCGCAACCGTATTTTTAATTTTTTCGCATAAGTTTTCAATTTTGCAAGCTGATTCATTTCTCAAAAATCATGTTTCTTTTGCAAAAAAACGCAAAATTTTTGTTTTTTGCAAATACAGGGCTTGTTCATCAAAAATTAAATCTGATTTTTGAGCAGAGTATTGTGAGTATCTTGCTCACAAACTTTGTTTTTTATGGAGCCGGCAAGATGCCGGCGATACTCTATTGCAAAACCTATAAGGATTTGAAGACCTTATAGGTTTGAAAAATAACAAAAAAAACAAAAATCAATCGGCAAACTGTTTCAAAGCAATTTCAGCGACACTTGCGCCGATAGACAAAGAGGAAGTTGCCGCAGGTGAGGGCGCGTTGCAAACATTGATGATGCCTTTTTTCTCCGTAATCATAAAATCGTCAATCAAACCGCCCGACCGGTCTGCGGCTTGCGCGCGAATGCCGGCTCCGCCTTCGG
>JBPOJO010000480.1:0-2379 GCA_052033485.1 Bacteroidota bacterium
ATTTTTTTTGAAAAAAATGCGCGAAAAAGTAATAAAAGCGCACACAAATTTTCCTAAACCGCTCAAAATCAATCAATTTGTTTGAAATATTTTTTTTTAACGATGTAAGTTTATTTGAAAAAAACTATAAGTTCTTTGCGACCTTATAGTTTTTTTGGGGGAATGCAAAATTTCAACGATTTAACTTAATTTTGCATTGATAAATTCTGCTCAAACCGTTTTCACTCCCCGATATTTTTTTGATATATTGCTCAAAATTTTCAAAAATTTCGGTTTTCAAAGCGGCTCTTCGGCTTGTAAAATAGAGAATTTCACTCTGCGCGTCATAAAAAGGACAATATTCCATAAATTTTGTGTTGATTTTGTTGCCTAAGTTTTCTGCTGCTTGCCATTCGCCGTTTTTGTCTTTTGTTGAAAAATACAAATCCCCGCTTCCGAAACCGTCTTTTGTGTTGTATTTTGTGAAAATTAATAAATTTTCGTCTTTTGAAATAAAGGCATTAAATTCGTATCCTTCACTGTTGATATTTTTTCCGAGCAACACCGGTTTTTCATAAGTATTTTCGCGTTTTTTGCAAAAATAAATATCATCTTTTCCCATTCCCTCTTTTGCGTCCATAGTGAAATAAAGATTGCCGTTTTGGGCGACAGCAGGGTAAAATTCATCGTTTTCCGAATTAATGGGCGCGCCTGCATTTATCGGTTTTGACCAATTTTCATGCAAATTTTTTCTTTCGACATACCAAATATCAAAATCACTTTTTGCGGAATCTTTTTCACTTTTTGGTCTGTCCGAAGCGAAATACAATCTTTTTCCGTCGGTTGTTAAAAAAGGCTCCAAATACGAAAAAGCATTGCAAAACGGGAGCAACTGCGGATTTTTCCGGTCGCCGTTTTTCACCACAACAATTTGCGAAAGTTCTTGATTCGGACTTTGGACGGTAAAATATTCCTCTTTACCGTCGGCTGAATGGCAATAATCACGAACGTTGAGCAAATTATTCAAATCTTCGCTCAAAATTTTTACCTCTTGTCCAAAAACAGGGAAAGAAAAAAGCAGAAAAAGAGGAAATAAAAAATAAATTTTCATGTCTGTTTTTGTTAAAATGTACGAATTAAAAAACAAATCGCAGACCGTAAAATTACAGCCAAATTGTTTTTACGGCAAGTTTTGCTTTGTTTTTTAAATTTACGGCACAATCTGACAAAAAGGCATGTTAATCGGAAAATAAACGGGATTGGTCGGTTTTTTTGTCAGAAAAACAAAAAGGCATTATTATTGTTTTATGTTAAAATGTTGATTTTATTTGTTTTTTCGGAAATTGTTTTTCTAATTTCACACAAATAAACGAATGCACTATGTACACGGCAATAACAGAAGGGGTAAAAGTCTGCGTTGAAGCGGAATATCAGCCTCAATATTCAAATCCGCCAAGTCAATACGTTTTTACGTATCGCATTACGATTGAAAATCAGAGTGATTTTACGGTGAAACTGCTCCGTCGGCATTGGTTTATTTTCGATTCATGCGGTTTAATTTCGGAGGTCGAAGGTGAAGGAGTCGTCGGTTTGCAGCCGGTGATTGCACCCGGCGCTTTGCATCGTTATTCATCTGCTTGTCATTTAACGACTGACATCGGCAAAATGCGCGGTTTTTTTATCATGGAAAAGCATTTAGAGGGCACAACTTTTAAAGTAGCGATTCCCGAGTTTGTCATGATTGAGCCTTCCCGATTGAATTGAGCATTTATATTTGCTTGTCGAGCTCGAGCGGATTCCAAAAAACACGTTGAAAATGAATTATTTTATCATTTTCAACCTCTATTCCCTCCTCACGCAGTTTTTCCTCCATTTCGGTCGGAACGGCAAAGTGCATTTTTCCGGTCAAAAGTCCGTTTCGATTAACGACCCGATGCGCCGGAACATCGGGTAAAGCGTGTGCCGCATTCATCGCCCAACCGACCATTCGAGAAGATTGAGCCGAACCGAGATAAGCCGCTATTGCTCCGTAGCTTGTTACGCGCCCGTAAGGAATCTGCCTGACGACGGCATAAACCATTTCAAAAAAGTCTTTATTTTTCATAAAAAGTTGAGTTTTTGTGTAAAAATTTCATTTTTCGTTTTTTTTCTTAATTTCAAACTGAATCATATCCTTATCCCAAACGGGAACACCGCCTAATCTGCCCGAAAGATACCATTTTTCAAACGGAATTTCTATGCGAATCCCCGTAAAATTTGCAAAATTGTTGATTGCTGTTTTTCCGAAATAATCTTTGTCAATGATATTTATTTCAGGGCTTGTTCAAAAAAAATTAAATCTGATTTTTGAGTAGTGTATTGTGAGCATCTTGCTCACAAACTTTGTTTTTGATGAGGAGG
>JBPOJO010000333.1:0-3050 GCA_052033485.1 Bacteroidota bacterium
ATTCCGTCGGAGTTTCAGTTGTAACATCAATAATTTTTGAGCTGCCCGTAATGACGACATTTGCCCCCATAACCGCTTCTTTTCCGATAAATGCCCCCTCAACAATAATGCAGCGCGAGCCGATAAACGCGCCGTCTTCGATAATAACCGGTTGCGCCTGAACCGGCTCGAGCACACCGCCGATGCCTACTCCGCCGCTGAGATGTACGTTTTTGCCGATTTGAGCACAACTTCCGACAGTTGCCCATGTGTCGGTCATCGTGCCGGAATCCACATACGCACCGATGTTGATGTACGACGGCATCATAATCACCCCTTCGGCAATGTACGCGCCGTAACGCGCAATCGCGTGCGGCACAACTCGCACGCCGAGTTGCTCATAATTTTTTTTAAGCGGAATTTTGTCGTAAAATTCAAAGGGACCGATTTCTATTTTTTCTTGTTTTCTCAATGGAAAATACAAAATAACCGCTTTTTTTACCCAATCATTTACGCGCCAAACGCTTTCAACTTTTTCGGCAGTTCGGACTTTCCCTTTGTCCAACAACTCAATAACTTCAAAAACTGCCTCTTCATAGGTTTTTTCTTTCAACAAATCGCGGTTTTCCCACGCATTTTCAATTTTTTCTCTGAGCTTCTCCATTTAAAAAATGATGTAAAAATCTTTTAAAATTTGTTTAAATTCTTCGGAATACACATTTTCTTCCTGCCAAATATCCGTGTTTTTTTCGATTTGAAGCGTATTTTTCCACGAAAAAGTCAGTATTTCTCGAAAAAGCATTTTTTTTCCTTTTTTCAAATTGTACAAGAAATGCTTTTCAACAAGAAAAAACTTCCAAAACAACATCAATTTGATGAAATTTGCCGAGCGGTCGGGGGGATACATGACACTTATCATCCCGTTTTCGTGCAGCAAATCAGCGGCAAGTTTTGCCAATTCATGCGCACGCAATCCGAGATTGTGCATCGCGACATTTTTGTTGTGTTGCTCCGAAATCAATGAAGTTTCGTAAAAAGGCGGATTACAAATGATAAAATCGTATTTTTTTTCAAAAATATAAGACTTAACATCACCCCGAAAACAATGTAAATTTGTCGAAAAGGGGCTTTTTTCAAAATTTTCTTCCGCCGTTGTCGCCGCATTTTCATCGGTTTCTATCGCATCAATTTTCGCAGAAATGAATCTTTGGGCAAGCATCAATGCGAGCAGACCCGTCCCCGTTCCGATGTCGAGAATCTTTTCGGCGTTCTGCGCAGGGGCGACAGCTCCGAAAAAACAAGAATCGGTACTGATTCGCATTGCGCAATTTTTTTGACAAATATCAAATTGTTTAAAATGAAAAATATCGCTCTTGTTTTTTTTCTCCATCTTGCAGTATGAGAATTTCAAAGTCAAAAATAGCTACTTTTTGCAAAAAAAGATAGTTTTAGCCAAAATGCATCAATTTATTCCTTTTTCGACTCACCATTTCATACTTCTTTGCAGCAAAATTTTCCATAATCGTGCAGGCGAATCGGAATTTTTGCCCATTATTTTGCTCATGATGCCTCTTCGCCTTTGTTTTGTCTGCACTAACGACTGTTGAGAAAATGTAGCGCAAACTTTAGTTTGCGAAAACGGCGGGTTATTGGTACTTTGTTGCATAAAAAAATACCCTAAAGGGCAATACTCTTAAGTTTAGACTAATGAATGAAGACACACTAAGGTCGAAATACAGTTCCTAACAGAACAAAAAAGCGCGGGGGAGCATTTTTCTATCAACATACAATGCCTAAAGGCGTATTTATCCGGCTAAACAATTAGAAATAAAACGCTCAATGTATCGCAAGCTTTTAATATTCGCAAGCTAAAGCTCGCGGTACACTACTTTTTACATTCACAAGCTAAAGCTCGCGGTACACTCCTTTTTACATTCGCAAGCTAAAGCTCGCGGTACACTACTTTTTACATTCGCAAGCTAAAGCTCGCGGTACTTCAGCCGTTGTTTGCGTCCTCACAAACGACCTCATGATGCGGTAATTTTTTGTTGATTGTAAAGGCAAAAGCAACGGCGAAGATAAATTTTAATTTTTTTTGCTGTATGCGTTTGCGGAATGATGAGGAGAATTGTATGCAATTTTTTTGTAATTTGCTACCCGAAGTTGTTTATTTTTCACAATTTGTTTTTTTTCGGAATTTTTTACTCTAAAACTTTAAAAATGACAGCGAAAATTTTTCTTTATACCTTATTATTTCCTTTTTTAACTTTTGTTTTATTTTCTTTGCAGTCAAACCATGAAGTAAAAAAGCTAAGAAAATCGAACGAGTTTGTTGAAAAAGCAGCCGAGTCCTCCTTTCAAAAGTCAAATTTGATGGCGAAAAGCACAGAAATAAACCCTTTGGCAGAAACAAGCGGCAAATCCGCCTGTGAAATCGGTCTGATGCGACGCGAGTTAGCCCCTTTGGGTTTGCACGAAAAAACGACAGACTCCTTAATAGATAAATTTTATCCCGAATGGGAAAAATTTTACAAATATCTGCACGCTAACCCCGAATTGTCTTTTTACGAAAAAAAGACCATGACTTTCTTGTCTGATTTTATGAAAAAAAACGGCTTTGAAGTGTCCGAAAATTTCGGCGGTTACGGCTTAGTTTGCGTACTTAAAAACGGCAAAGGGAAGACGGTTTTGCTCCGAACCGATACCGACGCACTTCCGATTGCCGAAAAAACCGGCGCGGAATACGCAAGTAAAATCACGACAAAAGATGACGAAGGAAATACCGTAGGAGTCATGCACGCTTGCGGACATGATATGCACATGAGCGTGTGGGCGGCTGTTGCGCAAATTATGGCTGCAAGCAAAAATCAATGGTCGGGCACCTTGATTTGCATTGCTCAACCGGCAGAAGAACGCGGCGGGGGCGCAAAAGCAATGCTGAAAGAGGGGCTTTTTGAAAAATTTCCCTTGCCCGATTATGCCCTCGCATTGCATTGCACAGGTAGTTTGCCTGCCGGAACGGTCGGTTTTAAAGCAGGAGCGGCTTTGGCTTTTGTTGATATGGTGGATTT
>JBPOJO010000460.1:0-3152 GCA_052033485.1 Bacteroidota bacterium
ACCAAAACGAACCGCCGTTGTCATAAAGGGAAACTTTCAGCGTACCCGCGACAGAAATATCGGCATTCAAAGCAAGAAAATGCCAATCCGCATAGGCAGGATTGACCGTTTTTGTCCACGTCTGAACCAAAACTCCCGAAGCATCGTAAAGTTTTGCCTCAAGCGTCAGCTCCGGCTCCAAAACCGAAGCGGGTGTCAATGCACCGCCTTTTGCCGTGCTTTCTTTTTTTGTCAGCAATTTTTGTACCAAAGGAAACAAAGACAAAAGATTGAAACGGAGTTGCTTGTTCTTGATTTTGCTCTCGTCGCCCTGCGATTCGATGTTTGAGAAACCTACCGCAGGTGCTAAAATTGTCGCCCAATCGTCCGTTTTGGCTGTGGGAGCACTTGTGTGCGTATTCGGGTCGCCCGAACGCCCGCCCGTTACTTGATGCAGAAATGTTAGTGCTTGATGCTTTTCTTTTGATGCTTCAAAGTTCTTTCTTTTTCTTGTAAATGTTTTGACAACAAGTTTCTGAATTTTTTTAAAAAATTCGACTTAAGCGGGCTGTCAGCTAATGAATCTACACTGACAAATTCTATTTCAGACAAATTATCAAGCGGCAAAATCTCCATCGGACATCCGTAAACATATATTTTTTTTAAGCCTTTTATCTTGCTCACTGAGCTGTCAAGATGAGTCAATTGTTTGTTGTCATGCAAATTCAAAATTTCTATTTTGAAACTATCCTTAAAAGAAATGCTTTTTATGTTACTGTTATGGATAGTTAAGACACGAAAAGAATCAGGCAGGTGTTTTTTTTCTAAAATCAAGTGTTCGGGCAAAATTGTATTTACAAAAATTACGGCATCTTTGACTCCATACTTGTTTAATACCGGAAAATAAGAAAAAAGACAATTATGAAAATAGATTGTTGCAGGGTTATTGCTTATTTTGTAAAGCGAATCAACCGAGTATGGTATTTTTTTATTACCAAAATTGACGTGATTAATGACCAATTCACAGGGTAGTACCGCCTCACAACGCAAAAGCGGTATCCCGTTGACTATTTTGACATGGGTTCCGTAGTTACGAAAATGGAAATCAGCTCTTATTTTTTGAGAATCATTTTTTGATTCAATTACTTTGACAAAGTTCGGATAGCTGTCATAGATGTCAGAAGAATCTTCTACAATAGTTGCATTCAAGTCAATCATTCTCAAATCACGAACAATTTGCTTCAAAAGCGGCACACTGTCTAACAAAATATACCCGCATTTATGAAAATAAACATAAGTGCTGTCTGAAAGTTCGTTTTTTTCTTTCGAGCCGCTGCAAGAGCATAACAGCAAAGCAAAAATGGCAAACGTTATTTGCCAAAACGTTTTAATATTCCGTTTTTCCATAGTGTATTGTCCCCGTTAAAAATTTGTTGTAAGTTAAATTCCTTGTAGTCAATGTATTTCAGGCTATTCATAATGTTCGGACCGTATGATGTGTCAAGATGGTCTATACCGGAATTATGCCCGAGAACATGTAAAAACACCAAAGCCAATGTTTCATTCGCGTTCCAATGCCAACCGTTTATCGGTCCATTTTTTAAATTTTCATAACTCACTATATTTTAGAATACCGTTCGTCTATTTTTTTTTCGATTAGTTTGTAATTTTCCCACGTTGGGGCTACTAAAAATATTGAACCCTTTTCAGAAATTTCTGAAAGGAAAATTTCTTCATAATCTTCAAGATATTTGCCTTTGTCGAAATCAAAATAGCCATTTGTAAAAATATATCCTTTGAGTGTTAATTCTTCAGAAGAAAAAACACCATCAAATATCTCTTCGTATAAATAGGTCGGCGAGGTATTATATAAATTTTCAGAATTGACGAATTTTGATGTAAAAAAACCGTGAATAACTAACCATGTGACAAAAAAACCCGTATGCACAAATGCCTCTTTTTTAATTGTCTGTCTCGTTATCGGATTTATTTCGTCATAATGCCATTTTGCTTTATCAAAAATAACAAAATCAAACAAATGCTCTTCTTCTGTTATTTCATACCCTATAGCTCTAAGTTCATCTATGGTTTTACAAACGACAAGTAAGGCATTCGCAGGTGTTTGATGGTTTGTTGAAGAGAAAGAAGGCATACTTTTACCTAAAACGCCATTACGCATTCTTACGATTTCCCCTTCAACTTGTATTTGAATGATAAGCGTTTTATTCTTAATCTTGTGAGTAAGTGTTACTTTTTTCATAAAAAAGGTTTTTTTATCGTACTTCGATTTCAGTCGGCGGCACACTTGTCCCGCTATAACTTTTGGCATTTTTTCCTGTCAAAGTGCCGCCGGTTTTTTCAAACTTTTTTTGGTTTTTCGATTTTTGTGCATTTCCTGCTTTCGAATCAACCACGTTAACGACTTTTTTGTTCGTTTTGTTTACTACTGTGAAATCAGGTCGAGTGTGACTGCCATCGGGTAGTTTAAATGTTGCTTGCTCAAGCAATTCTTCTTCAGATTTTAGTTCTTTTTCTAAACCTTTTTTTACCTCTTGTTCCTTTACTTTGCCTTTCTGTCGATTTGCTCTAATATTTCCGCTGCTTTGCAGCATTTCGTTAAAGCCGTTTTTTGCCGTCGACACCCCATGCGCAATGAGACCTGTTGCTAATCCGACAGCAGGAGCTCCGACAATTGCGCCTGCACCGGAGGAGGATACGGCGGTTCCGCCTGCAGCGATGAACATACCCGCAGCCGCCTCAAAAGTACCCATAAAAACACTTAGGGCATCTCCCGTAGCTTGACCGTTAGCATAGGCCGTCGTATTCGGAACTTCACGATTAATTGCAGAAATACTTTCTTTTCCGTCTGCCGAAACAAGGGTTGTGGCGTTGCTCGAAAAAGCGTTGGCAACTCCGTTAAAAAAATCCGCCACTGCTTCCGCCGCTTCAATACAATCCTTACACTCACCTGTCGGGTCGTTGTACCTTATCGGGTTATTTTCTGCATAATGAAAAGGTGTTAATTTTTCTTGTTCCTGCTCATTGGCTCGCGGGTCAACCTGCCAAAAACGCCCTTCTTGACTGCCATAACCTCTTGCTTTGGTGAAATCCCAATACAAATCAAAAGCGGCTTCTCGCTCCGTTTGTTTGTTGTATTGCAAACGATTCTCTCC
>JBPOJO010000448.1:0-2670 GCA_052033485.1 Bacteroidota bacterium
AGTAATTGGACAATTTAAAAGTGCAATTTAGGTACAAGAAATTTTAGTTCTTGAGTCGTTTTTGCATCAAACCTATAAGGTTTTTAAAACCTTATAGGTTTAAACTTTAATTTTGGCTGATTACTTATAAATCTGATTTGTCCAAAAAACGTCTTTGTTGCAAAATCCCTTCCCAATGCACGGCTTCAATCATTTTGAGAATAAATTCTTCACTCAGATGCAGTTTATCTTTTTTTGACAAAGCGCGTTCAATCATTTCATTCCAACGATTCGTTTGCAATAGTGTAACATTATGCTCTTTTTTGTGCGCCGCAATTTCACGGGCAATTTTCATTCTTTGACTGAGAATTTCCATGATTTCGTCGTCAAAATAGTTTATCTGTTCGCGAAGTTTTTGCAAAGCCTGATGATAATCATTCGACATTGCGTCTTCGCTTCTCCAAATAATTTTAGCCATCATTTCGGCAAAAACTTTCGGCGTAACTTGTTGTTTTGCGTCGCTCCAAGCCTCGTCAGGCTGAATATGCGTTTCCAACATAATGCCGTCAAAATCCAAATCAATGGCTTTTTGAGCGGTTTTTAACAAAATATCGCGCCGCCCGCAGATATGACTCGGGTCGTTGAGCATCAATATTTCCGGATAACGCCTTTTCATTTCAATAGCCAAATGCCACATCGGGGCGTTGCGATATTCCCGATTGCCGTAGGCAGAAAATCCGCGGTGAATCAAACCGATTTTTTTTATTCCCGCCCGTGCAATCCGCTCTACCGCGCCCGCCCATAAGTCCAAATCCGTATGCGTAGGGTTTTTGATTAAGACCGGAATGTCCGTTCCGCGCAAAGCATCTGCGATTTCCTGCACACTGAAAGGGTTCACGGTCGTACGCGCCCCAATCCAAATCATGTCCGTACCGGCAGCCAAAGCCAATTCGGTTTGTTTTACGTTTGCCGTTTCGACGGTGAAGGGCAGTTGTGTTTCTTTTTTTGCTTTTTTCAACCATTCTAAACCGATTTCTCCCACACCTTCGAACATTCCGGGTTTTGTGCGCGGTTTCCAAATGCCTGCACGAAAATAATCCGCATATCCGGTAGCAGCAATTTGCTTCGCTGTTTCTAAAACTTGCACTTCGGTTTCCGCACTGCAAGGACCTGCGATGATGAAAGGTCTTTTTTTGAACGGTTTATCGCATTTTGAATTTTTTTCTTCTGCCAAAATGTATTCTTTTTCCATACTTCTGTAACTCTTTTTTTGAAAAAAAAGTTTGAAAAAATTTAAAAAAAACAGGCTTTGAGGGCAATATCAGACGATTCTGTCGCGGTGTTCTTTTGCAAAAGCTGCCCAACTTTTAGACTTATTTTGCGGAATATTATTAGAATAAAAATGACATAAACCCACTGCAAGCGCGTCTGTTGCGTCAAAAAAGTCGCTTTGCAAATCTTTCAACAAGAGGGTTTGCAGCATTTTTGCAACTTGTTCTTTTGAGGCATTGCCGTTTCCGGTAACGGCTTGCTTAATTTTTCTCGGCGCATATTCAAAAACAGGAATATTTTTCGCCATAGCCGCCGCCATTGCAACCCCCTGTGCGCGCCCGATTTTGAGCGAAACTTGAATGTTTTTGCCGTAAAACGGAGCTTCAAGCGCAATTTCATCAGGCTTATACTCCTCTATTAATGCCGTACATCTTTCAAAAATTTTTTTCAATCTGACAAAATGTTCATCATATTTTTCAAGCAAAATCACTCCGAAATGAAGCACGGAAGGTTCTCGTTCTTGTATTTGCAACAAACCGTAACCCATAACGGCAGTTCCCGGGTCAATGCCGAGAATTATTTTTGACATAAAATTCGATTTTAAGGCGCAAAGGTATGAAAAAATAAGCAAAGTTCATTTGAAAAAACAAAACCCGCAAGATGTTTTCTCACGGGTTTTGTTTTTATCAAATTGCGTATTTTTTACTACATTTTGATAAATTCATAAAGGATAGTTTGGTTTTTCAATTTGAGGGCAGCCGCGCTGACTTCCTCAATTTTGTAGCAGTAAGTTTGTCCGTCTCCGGCGATTAACCACAAATAAGAACCGTTTGAGTCGGGTTTTCCTCCGTTATCTTTGCTTTCGGAGTAAATGCCCCATTTTCCGCTGATTTGTGTTTCTCCGTTGAAGATTTGCGAGTAAGTTCCGTCATCGTTCAGTGTCCAAACGTGCAAGCCGTCTTCTTTTCTCTGCCATTTTCCTTTTACGTTGTCGCTTGTTGTAACGACAAGTTTTTCGTGTAAACCGTTGTTTGCGAAACCATTAGACACGTCGGCAAACAAGAGGGTTGTAACAAGTGCGATAGCGATGATGAATTTCATATTGTTTCGGATTTTTTTGGTTTGCATGACAAATTTACGTCAACGGCGGCAATATTTGCAAATTGCAATGAAAAAAACAAGAAACATCGGCAAAGTTTTTTTTCAAAATAGAATTTTTAACGTGCTTTAAGAGAAAAAATGTGCAAAAAATTTTGTGTTTCAAAACATAAAAAAGCCCCTGAATGCTTTAAAAATAAAGTTTTATGCCTATTTTTTGTTTTTTTGACTAAAATACTCTGTAATGTACGCTTTTATGAATTTAACAAAAACTTTTTTTATCGAGAGTCCTTATTTTTGCATCATTTATTTTCAAATAAC
>JBPOJO010000277.1:0-2543 GCA_052033485.1 Bacteroidota bacterium
GATGAGCGGTAGAAGGCGTACTTCCCGTTGTATTTGTTGTAGAATACGGCGGCGCGTCACAAGTGGCTGAATATAAGGCAAATTGTATACCCGTAGTGCAATTTTGTACATTAACTTCCAAAACAACCGAGGTGCCGCTTGCTTGGAATTGTAACCATGAGTTATTTTCAATACTTCCGCAGAAAGATGTAACCGTCGAAGGCGTATAGCAGCCAATCGCAGCAGGGTAGGTTATTCCCATATAGCTGTCAAAACTGCAAACTATCGGCGCAACGCCGCAATCGTCGCTCGGCATCGGGTTTTTATTGGTAGGTGCAAAAATTAATTTCCATGAGACCAACGTACCGCTGTTGCCGCCCGTATCGTCGGTGACACAGACTTGCCAAAGACCGTTCGGATTGCTGTTTTCGGCATTGATTCGGAAAAAGCCGCCGCAGCCTTCCGGCTTATACGAACCCGTAAAAGGAGCCGCACCGTCGTAAATAAAATCCGACGCATTCATCACAAAAACTGTGCTCGTATAGTTATCGCCCGCACCGCCGTTATCAGTCGAAAGTTCGAGCGGCGCGCCGACAGGCGGCACTAATGTAATATCCAAGTCGGCATCATTCGGGTGTGTGATGTTGATTTCAACGCTGACAAGTCCCGATGTGCTCGGAACTCCCGTAACCGCAGGAGAAAAGCAAGTCTGCACTCCTGTGTCGGGAATTACCCCACCGGCGCCGGTATAAGAGTGTGCAAAAAGGTCTTTTGAGGCAAAATTCAAAATGCAACAAAAGAGCAAAAATGAAAGAAAACTTTTTTTCATAATCAATGAATTAGGAAATATTGTAAAAATTATTCGCCGCCGATTTGGTCATGTATCCAACCTTGAAAATCTTTCAAGTGAAAAGTACCCGTGGGGCATACAAAATGTGTAATTTTGGCGTGTTTGAAATATTTGTACGTCTGCCGAATATTCACAGGTGTTTTAAAAGTAATGCTGACTGCATAAGTCGTCGGCGTGTGCGGATTAATCGTAACATTACTAATGCCGGGCTGTACCAATAAAGCCGAACGCAGCAAGTTAATATCCGTGCCGTAGTTCATCGAACAATAGAACGTAACGTTCGCATGATTAAAATTCGCAGCATAATTAAAACTCGGCTCAAAATGTACAACGGCTGTGTACTCCGTCTGTGCCTGTACTTTTGCTCCTATTGACATTATGAGCGATAAAAAAAACATCAAAAAAAGTGTTCTCATTGTTTAAATAGCTTAGATGAGAAAAAAAAGTTTAAAAATATTCTTAAATCTTACAAATGCAAATTTATTACAAAAAATAATTCAATAAACACTAATTCGATAAAAATTTCACTTAGTCGAATAAATTCGCGCTTTTGTTTTGTTTTTTTGCCCTTTCGCCTAATTTTACGGCTTAATTTTTGCGGTAAACAACTCTATTATTTTTCGTAAATATCGCTTACAATGAAAAAACTTATTTCCGCACTTTTGTTTTTATGCTTTTCATTTAATCTTTCGGCGCAATCCGAAGAAAAAAGAACCTTTTCGGAGCTGAAAAAAATCATTATCAAAGGTAATTTTGAGGTTATTCTTGTCGAAAGCGAGCAAAATTTTGTGCAATACAAGAGCGAAACTGACATTACTTCCGACAAAATTCTCACTGTCGTAAAAGGTGAAGAGCTTTTCGTCAGCATCAATGATAAAATTAAGCCCAAAAAACTCGAAAAAGTTACGCTCACGGTCGGCTATAAAAAAATTAAAGCCCTCGAAATGGAGGATTTTCTCTCTTTGCAAGTCAAAAACAGCCTGAATATTGACGAACTCGAACTTGATTTTGCCGGCGAAACACAAAGCACTATTGACGGAAAATTTAAAGAATTGAAAGTTCATATCAGCGAAAAAGCCTCATTAAAGCTTACGGGAGAATGTAAAAATTTTGACATAGAAGGCGAAGATGATGCTTTTCTTGCCGCTCCCGATTTCGTTTGTGAAAACATTGAAATAAAAGTAAAAGGCAAAGGCAGTTACGTCGTCAACGCCGTAAAATCCCTCGAAGCAAGTCTCAGCGGGGAAGGTGAAATTGTTTACAAAGGGCAGCCTAAAAAAACCAAGTTTGAAACCAAAGGCGGCGGTTTGATAAAGCCTTTTCAGTAGTGGAAATGATGTACAGCCGGCATCTTTCCTACGAAAAAAGTCAAAAAGATACCGGCTGTACTCTTTTGCAAATCGTCTTAATTCTTTTCGACTCTTAATTTCGTACTTTTTTTGCTGCACGTTTTTCCAAAATCGTGCAGGCGAATCGGAATTTTGCCCATTATTTTACTAAGATTTTATCACCCGAAAGGGAATAAAAGTAACAAATAAACCTCTCAGAAGCGCACATTCGCCGTCTCTCGTGAAAACACAAGTCTCGGCGAGTGACTTTATGTTACACGTTCACAGATTAAAATCTGCGCTGCAACGATACTTTTATAAACCCCAAAAAGCATCTTTAAAAAAATTCCCTATCTTTGCAAAAAAGAAAAAATATGCGCAGGTAC
>JBPOJO010000809.1:0-3161 GCA_052033485.1 Bacteroidota bacterium
CTATTTATTGCCGGTATTGAACCAAGATTGGGATATTATTTAATTATCCGCTTTGAATGATTTATCATAAAAACAAAACCGAATATGCGTGTATTCAAATATTCGACTATTTGTTAGATGCAGCTATTTATAATATTAAAATTTCAACAAACCGTAAATGAAAATTTGCGGAATTTGTTGAAATTGAGTAGTAAGTTGAAAACTGTCAATTTATAAATTTTAATATATATTTGTTTAATTTAATTGTGAAAATAAATCTGACCGCCGTGTGTAGCGCGTGCTTTAGCTTGCGACCTTACAAACACTGCTCGCCGTTGTTTGTGTCCTCACAAACGACTGTTCGCCGTTGTTTGTGTCCTCACAAGCGACGGCGGACGTTTAAATATATTAACATTGCTCAGCTAAATTTTAACATCGTTTTACGAACTACGCTTCGGACTGAATGGTGCAAATTTTTGGAAATAGGATTACAAATAACAGTGCTCAAAGAATTTATTAGTGAAGTTTGAAAAAATTTTTTTTAAAAATCCTACATTCTGTCGCAATCCTTTAAAGTACTTGAATTTAATTTAAAATCCCAACAACAGCAGCATAAAAGTAAATCAAAGCATCTATGAGGGCAATCCTGTCGGAATTTTGACCCAAAATGTAGTTCCGATATGCTCTTCACTTTCGACAAGAATTTGCCCGCCCAAACGTTTAACCGCACTGCTGACGATAAAAAGCCCTAAACCGCTGCCTTTTGCAAATTGTGTCCCCCGAAAAAACATTTCAAATATTTTTTCATGAAAAGCTTTCGGGATACCGATGCCGTTATCTTCAACTTTCACCATGATACCTTTCGGGGTATCTTTCACCTCAACATTGACAAAACACTCAAAACCGGGCGGTTTTGCATATTTTAACGCATTATCAATCAAATTTTGAAAAATTGTTCGCAGCAGTGAGGAATCGGAATAAAAAGGTCGTTGTGCATTAAAATTAAGCCTCACATTTACGCGCTCAATATTCGGGTGAAAGCCATAAGTTTGCAAAATATCTTCTACCAACTCCTTAACATTCACCAATTTAAGCTCAATATTCCCTTGCTTTACGGTAGAGACTTTTAACAAATCAAAAACAGAATTTTCGAGTTTTTTCAGCGAATCGTGCATCATATTTGCATAATAATCAACATCGGGATTGTTTAATTCCATTTTCATTAAATTAACCAAACCTTGCGTTGAACTGATAGGTCCTTTTAAATCATGCGACGCACTGTAAAGTAATTGTTCAAGTTCTTTATTAACTTCCTTTAAATTTACTTCTGTTTTTTTAATTTCTGTTATGTCCGTCATGATGCCCATATAACCGTTTTTTTCATTTTTTTCATTTTCCACAGGTACATAACTCAAAATAACCCAAATGTCATCTTCATTTTCACCTTTCATAACAATTTCTTCGGGGTGTTCCTGAATTTTTTTCCACTCTTCGGGCAAAGTGCCTGATTCATTAGTCTTTGTGTCGTCATATACCTCCATTCCGAGCAATTCGAGTTCATTGTTTCGTAGGAAATATTTCATTTTTTTATTCGTAAATTCAATTTCTCCAAAATTATTGACCACAAAAATACCCGCATCCATCGCTTCAACAAGGCTTTTAAAACGTAACTGACTGTTTTGCAGGGCAATTTTTGCCTCATTTTTTTCGGAAGTGTCCTTGATGATAAAAGCAAGGGTTTCTTTTTCTTTACTCAAAGCATCTCCGTTCAAAGCGAAAACCGTAACGTCTGCATGGATAAAATTTTGCTTATCGGTAGCAAACAAAACCGTCTCAAAATTGAGTGCTTTACCGTCTTCAATTTTTTTCTGTAATCGCTGAAAAAAGCCCTCCGCATCGTCAATAACAAGATAATCCATGAGATTTCGGTCGGTTACGGCATCGCGATGGCGGGCTTGCAAAAATTTTAAGCCGTTTTTATTGATAAAAGAAATGCGACCGGTATTATCCGTCATCGCAATCAAATCATGGCTGCTTTCTATCAGCGCACTGAAAAGTTGATTTTGATTGATTAATTTTTTTTGCAGCGAGACATCTTTCGCCACGCCGAAAATACCCTTAAATACACCGTTTTCGTCATATTTTACTTTCACTTTATCCACAATCCAATGGTAAAAATCGGATTTTTTTTCTTTAACTCGGTATGAAAGTGTGATGGAAGATTTTGTGTGAATAATATTTTTTAACGCATTTAACACTTTGTAACGGTCTTCTTTATGCACAAGACGTAACCAAAAAATTGGAGTACCCTCAAAATCCTCGCGCGTATAGCCCAAAACTTCCGTAACTCGCGATGAAACAAAACATTCTCCGCTGACAGAAAACGAGTAAAAATATTCGTCAATGCTCCTCAAAAGTTCATAATAATCCTCCCTTTGCTGCTCAATTTTTTTCAAAGCTTTGCGTTCATCCGTTACATCGCGCAAAATCAAAATAAAACGCTCTTTGTTGACTCTTGAAACGCGCGCTTCAAGATAAAAAGTTTGCTCGCGTGTGGTATACTCAAAGTTAAAACTTTTAAATTCAGCCATAAAACGTGAATCGCGATGCGAAATGATTTACGATATTGATTTTGCAAAACTTTTTCCGAAAATTTTACCTACATGAAAATCAAAAATATCCTTTGTTTCAGGAAAAAAGGTGTTTCTTTGAGAGAGGTGATAGGCTTTAATACTCAAATTTGTGTCCAGAATAAAAATATTATCCGGAAAGGCTTCAAGCAAAAAGTAAATATTTTCATTTGAATTGTGAAAAAAAGCGTCTTTTTCGATAGCAGCAACGAAATTGTTCACCACAAAAACGTATTCTTCCGTGTGTTGTGAAATTAAACAATTAAAGTTAAATCGGCGATTTTGGTCAAATCGTATTTGATGCTCAAAGTGAACGGGAGCGTCTCCTTCAATTTTTTCCGTATTTTTTTCAATAATTTTAACAGTATCCTCGTCGAGTACTTCTCTTAAATTTAAGCCCGGCAATTCGCGGCGTTCCACACGGTAAATTGAGTGATTGGCGTAAAGAATGTTCAAATTTTTATCCGTGCGAAGAAAAATATCGGGCACAAACAAAAGCATTTCTTCCCAAGTATGCCGACTTTGCGATTCCGTTCCTTCAAAATGCCAAAG
>JBPOJO010000367.1:0-2972 GCA_052033485.1 Bacteroidota bacterium
ACGGTCATTAAGTTAGCTTTTTAAGCATAAAAATCTGCCTGCGTTTGACTTTTTCCGCGCTGAAACAAAACAACAGGCATTGCAAAATTAATCATTTGCCGATAAAATGCAGCATGAAACAGCAAAATTTTTAAAAATTTGTAACTAATCCGCCCGAGTCTACCGCAAACTGCCTGCTTGAGTTTTAAAACGTTAAGTTCGCAAGCTGACAGCGTGCGATACAATGTTTTAGAGATAAAAATCTTGTCCTCTGTTCATTTATTTAGATTGTTTTGTAAAGAAAAAATTCTTTTATAAAATAGTGTAAAAAATACACTAAGATTGCAACCTTTTATTTCGCAATACGTTATTGTAAAAAAAACACTAAGTAATTAATTTTTTAGGCGAAATCAGCGGACTTGTCCGAAAAAAATTCGATTTCGGCGAAAAAAATAAAATTTTCTTTGTTTTTTTCATTTTTATTACATACCTTTCAAACCAAACAAAAACAAAAATGGCAGACGTAAACAGAGAACGAGATTTGGTGTTAGCTCCTAATGAGTACGCCTATATTTCTGACCAAACCAAGGGACACGTAATTGCTTATGTCGGACCCTACAAAACGAGTTTGGCGAATACGGACAAACCCGTTACTTTCGACGGCAACAGCAAAAGATTTAAACTTTGCTCGCTCGAAGAAGCAATTGTCAATTTCGCAACCGCTCCCGAAGGGTGGTACATTATTCTCAAAAACCCCTCAAAAGACGGCAATCAGCCCAAAATCGGCACTTCAAACAATCTGCCGGAATTAGAAATCGGAAGAAAAGTGAACTTACCGGGTCCCGTATTTTTTGCACTTTGGCCCGGACAAATGTCTCGAATCGTACCCGGGCATCATTTGCGTTCGAATCAATACCTTCTTGTGCGCGTGTATGATGAGGAGCAGGCGAGGAAAAATTGGAACAAAGCCGTCATCAAAGTAAAAAATGAAGAGGGGGAAGATGTTCCGAAAAACGACATTCCCGACCTCACAATGGGACAACAGTTGATTATTAAAGGAACAAATGTTTCTTTTTATATCCCTCCGACAGGCATTGAGGTGGTTCGCGACGCACACGAAAACTACGTTCGTGAAGCGGTTACGTTGGAAAGACTCGAATATTGTATCCTTTTAGACGAAAGCGGCAATAAACGGTACATCATCGGACCCGACGTTGTTTTTCCGCACCCGACAGAAACTTTTATCACAAAAGACGGTTCAAGAAAATACAAAGCGATTGAATTGAATGATATTAGCGGTATATATGTAAAAGTGATTGCGCCTTATGAAGAAAACGGGAAAAGGTTCAATGTCGGAGACGAACTTTTTATTACCGGAAAAGACCAAATGATTTATTATCCGCGTGTTGAACATGCTTTGATTAAATACGGCGACCAAGAAATTTATCATTCCGTTGCGATTCCCGCAGGGCAAGGGCGTTATGTTTTGAACCGCAAAACGGGAAAAATTTCGCTCTCCAAAGGACCGACTATGCTCCTTCCCGACCCGCGAGATTACGTTTTAGTGCGCCGAATTTTATCTGCCAAACAAGTTGAACTCTGTTTTCCCGGCAACCAAGAGGCTTTGCAATACAATATGATGCTCAGTCAGTTGGCAAAAGAAGAGCAGCAACAGGAATATTTGCAAGTGCAAAAATTGGAAAAGAAAAAAGATATTTCTCAAAGAATCGCGCCCGCACCCGCACAATCTTTTGTCAGCGGCGACGAATTTACGAGAAATCAAAATTATACGCCCCCGCGCATGATAACGCTCACGGATAAGTATGACGGTGCCGTTACAATTAATGTTTGGGCGGGTTATGCCTCTTTGATTGTCAGCAAAACAGGGGAAAGAAAAGTTATTGTCGGTCCGAATACCTATCTGCTCGAATATGATGAGGAGCTTCAGCCTATAGAATTTTCGACGGGAACGCCTAAAACAGACAATAATTTGATGCGTTCCGTTTATTTGCGCGTTTTGCATAATAAGGTTTCGGATAAAATTGTCATTGAAACAAAGGATTTTTGCAAAGTTGAAATCAAACTTTCGTATCGCATGAACTTTACCGGCGCGCCGGAAAAATGGTTTGATGTCGAAAATTATGTTAAATTTCTGACCGACCACATGCGTTCCGTTTTGGCAAATGCGATTCAAAAAATTCCTGTTGCGGATTTTTATTTCAACAGCATCGCATTTTTGCGCGATATTGTTTTGGGTGCAGCGGGCGAAAATGCTCGACGACTCGGAAGAAAATTTGAAGAAAACGGCATGCACATTTACGATGTTGAAATTTTAGAAGTTGCTTTGCTCGACGACATGATAGAGGAAGCAATTTTGGAAAGTCAGCATGAGGGCGTTCAAAAGCAGGTCAGATTAACTTCCGCGTTGCAAAACAAGGCTTTTACTGACCAAAACGAAGAAATCGAAAGACATATTGCCCGTACAAAATCGCTGACGAAGCAAATTTTGGCGGATATGATGTTGGAAGAATTGCAAAAACAACACAAAGTTGCCGTAACGAAAATTCAAGCCGCTCAAATTGAAAGCCTTGAAGCCTTAAAATCAAAATTATCCGAACAGGACTTTTTGAAACAAATTCAAGAAAGTGAAGTTTTGCGCAAAAAAACCGAACAAGAGGCGCAACTTGCTTTCAACGACAAAATTTTGGAGCAAAAATTACGCGAATTGAAGGCGGAAGTAGACGCTGCCGTAGCAAAAGCGGGAGCTTATTCGCCCGATTTGATAGCGGCATTGCAGGCGTTCGGCGATAAAGCACTTGCTGAAAAAATGGCAGAAAGTATGGCACCTCTTTCCATTTTGGGCGGCAAAAGTGTTGCGGAAGTGTTTTCAAATCTTTTGAAAGGTACTAATCTTGAGAATATTTTGAAAATCGGCGGCAAAGAATAATTTCATTTTTTCAAAAGTGCAACGCAAACCCTTTGTTTAATTCATT
>JBPOJO010000635.1:0-5347 GCA_052033485.1 Bacteroidota bacterium
GACTTTATCTTTGTTGATTCGCAAGATATTAATTTTTGCGGTTTTCAAAATGCTGTCATTTTCGAGAACAAAAACTTCATTGTTGTTCAAAACGGCATTTCGCGGAACAATCATTGCTTTGTCAAAAAATACGCCGCTGACCGCCGCTTTAAGGTACATACCGTCATAAACAGGATTGCCGTTCGGAGTGATGCGAATAAAAACGTCGATGGCTTGCGTTTGCTGATTGACAATTTCCCCGATACGGCTGACGGCTCCGTTCCAAGCCATTTTTTCGTCCTCCGAAGATATTTTTACACTTGTCCCTGCCTTAATCAGCCCGATATGAGCCACTTCCACCGGCACGACAAGTTCTAAATTTTCTGTGCGAATAAGTTTCGCAATTTTAGTACCTTGATTAACCGTCGTGCCTGCCTGCACAAAAACCTCCGCTATACTGCCGCCGAAAGGGGTTGTTGTGGTGAATTTTTCCAAATTCGCCTCACGACTTTTGATGTTGTAAAAATTGGTATAAATGTTTTTAACCGCCAAAAAAGTTTTTTCTTTGTCCGATTTATGCGACGGCAATTCGGGCAAATTTTTATTCAAATCAATTTGTTGCAAATAATTCTGCCAAGCCGAAAAATTATCGGAAAAATCATTTTTTATCTCCGGCAAAATGCTTGCAATATCTTTCATAAAAGAGCTTTTCAAGGAAAGTAAGCTCAATTTTTGCTCCGTATCATCTATACGAAAAATCACCGCGCCCGCGCCGAATTTTTGTCCCTCTTTTAAAACGACACTGCCTTCTTTCAGCCTTCCCGACACTTCTGCCGTAATGTCGAGCGGTTGCGAAGAGATGACGCGCCCGAATGCTTCAAGTTCGGCATTCATTTTTTGATAGACAACTTTTTCCGTTCTGACAAATTTTTGAGCCGAAACGATAGGTTTTCGCGGCGGTTCTTTTTTCTTAGACGCAAAAAAATTTTTCAGCAAAAAACCCGTTCCGAGAATGAGCAAAATGCCGACCGAACCGATAATAATTCTTTTATTCATGGTAATTAGTTTTTGAAATCAGGCGCGAAATTAATCAATTTTGAGAATACAAGGTGCGTTCCGAAAAAAAAACCTCAATTTTCACTTTTCAAACCTTAGCAAACAAACATTTGGAAAAAAGTAGACGGACAAAAGGGCGCGGCTTTTTTCGGGAAGTATTTTTTTCTATTTTTGCACGGGTTTAGCCGTCGTTTTACCCTTTAACAAAATTGACAAAAAAATGAATATTCTCATTCTCGGCTCGGGCGGGCGTGAATCCGCTTTTGCATGGAAATTAAAAAAAAGCCCCCTTTGCGAAAAATTATATGCCGCTCCGGGCAATGCGGGAACACGCATGTACGCAGAAAATACGGGCATCAAAGCCAATGAATTTGAAAAAATAGCAGAATTTATTCGTGAAAAAAATATCGAAATGCTCGTTGTCGGACCCGAAGCTCCTCTCACGGAAGGTGTTCGCGATTTTTTTGAATCACAAAAAGAATTTTCGCGTCTCATCATCGTCGGACCCGATAAATATGCCGCACAATTAGAAGGAAGCAAGGATTTCGCCAAAAAATTCATGCAAAAATACAATATTCCGACCGCAAAAGCGCGAAAATTTGAGCGCGGTCAGAGCAAAGAAGCGGCAGAATTTGTGCGCTCAGCCGAATTTCCTTTGGTCATTAAAGCTGACGGACTTGCCGCGGGAAAAGGGGTTGTTATTGCCGAAAATCAGGAACATGCGCTTAAAACCATTGAAGAAATGCTTGACAAGGCGGCTTTCGGTGAGGCGAGTGAAAAAATTTTAATTGAAGAGTTTCTTTCGGGAATTGAGGTGTCTTTTTTTGTACTGACTGACGGTGAAAATTACGTTATTTTACCCGAAGCAAAAGACTACAAACGCATCGGAGAGGGTGATAAAGGCTTAAATACGGGCGGAATGGGGGCGGTTTCGCCGGTGTCTTTTGTTGATGAAAATTTATACAAAAAAATTGTTGAAACAGTCATTCGACCGACAACGGAAGGCATTAAAAATGAAAAAATGAACTATAAAGGCTTTATTTTCATTGGTTTAATGATTGTGAAAAACGAACCTTTTGTGCTCGAATACAACGTTCGTATGGGCGACCCCGAAACGGAAGCGGTTTTGCCGCGACTTGAAAATGATTTAGCCGAACTTTTTGTAAAAATGCACGAGAAGAAATTAAATGAGGTAAAAATTGTTATCAGCGATAGTTTTTCGGCAACGCTTATGTTAGTTTCGGGCGGCTATCCCGAAAAGCATGAAAACGGAAAAGAAATTACGGCTTTTGATACATCAGAAGCAGAAGTCTTGCCGTTTTTTGCGGGCGCAAGATACGAAAACGGCAAAGTTTTCACCGACGGAGGGCGTGTATTAGCTTTGACGGGGCGAGGAAAAACACAAAAAGAAGCTCTTGAAAAAGCGAATAAAGCCGCCGAAAATGTTCAGTATGAAAAAAAATATTATCGCCGCGACATTGGTTTTGACCTTTAAAATGCCCTTTTTTCATTTTTAAAACATTGATAATAAGCATTTTAAAACTTCTGTTTTTTTAACACAAACAGTTTTTTTGCGA
Organism: Bacteroidota bacterium; assembly: GCA_052033485.1. Classification (GTDB taxonomy): domain Bacteria; phylum Bacteroidota; class Bacteroidia; order Cytophagales; family Bernardetiaceae; genus JBPOJO01. Next base: position 2,613 of record JBPOJO010000635.1, read on the forward strand.
ATTGTTTGTGTTAAAAAAAAATTGCAAGGAGCTATTTGTTCAAAATTATTTGCCGGTCAGAACTGACAATTTACAAAGAAATCTTACTGCTGTTTTTGTAAATATTTAGCCGATTTCCCCAAGAATGTAGCGCGAGCTTTAGCTTGCGACCATATACTCACTTGTTACAAGATACCTTCCTCCAAATCCGCAAGCTGAAGCTCGCGGTACAATTTTTCCAAATCCGCAAGCTGACGCGCGCGGTACAATTCTTCCAAATCCGCAAGCGGAAGCTCGCGGTACAATTCTTCCAAGTCCGCAAGCTGAAGCTCGCGGTACAATTTTTCCAAATCCGCAAGCGGAAGCTCGCAGTACAATTTTTTGCAAAAAAAATCTTTTTGCAGTTAAAATTCTGCTCTGTTTATTTTATTCACTGCCAAAAAAATTATTTTTTCGCTGCTTTTGATTTATTATTTGAAAAAATAGTTACTTTTGCCCAAAATTGATTAGTGAAATTATGCTAAGGACGCACAATTGCGGCGAATTACGCCTTCAGGATATTGGAAAAAATGTTACGGTTTGCGGTTGGGTTCGCCGAATCCGCGACAAAGGCTCATTAATTTGGGTAGATTTGAGAGACCGATTCGGGATAACGCAACTTTATTTAGAAGAGGGCGTTACCGATGCGGCAATTATTGAAAAAATCAGGAGCGTCGGACGCGAATTTGTCCTCAAAGCAAGCGGAAATGTGGTCGAACGCACCTCAAAAAACGCCGAACTCCCTACGGGCGACATTGAAATTGTCGTTTCGGACTTGCAAATTCTCAACCAAGCAAAAACGCCGCCGTTTTTAATCGAAGAAAATACCGACGGCGGCGATGATTTGCGCATGAAATACCGTTATTTGGACATCAGACGCGCACCCGTGCAGGAGGCATTATTACTCCGACACAAAACGGCACAACTCACTCGCCGATATTTAGACCAAAATAATTTTTTGGAAATAGAAACGCCTTTTTTAATCAAATCAACGCCTGAAGGCGCGCGTGATTTTGTGGTGCCTTCGCGAATGCACCCCGGCGAATTTTACGCATTGCCTCAGTCGCCGCAAACCTTCAAACAAATTTTGATGGTTGCCGGCATGGATAGATATTTTCAAATTGTGCGTTGTTTCCGCGATGAGGATTTGAGAGCAGACCGTCAGCCCGAATTTACGCAAATTGACTGCGAAATGTCTTTTATTGAAAGAGAGGATATTTTGTTAATGTTTGAAGGATTGATACAATTTTTGTTTAAAGAATTAAAAGGCATTGAATTAGGCACATTTCCGCGCATGAGTTATGATGAAGCGATGCGCCTTTACGGTTCGGATAAGCCCGATATTCGCTTCGGTATGCAGTTTGTCGAACTGAACGAATTGGTGAGAGGGAAAGATTTTAAGGTCTTCGATGAAGCGGAATTGACAGTCGGTATTTGCGCCGAAAATGCAGCAGAATACACGCGCAAGCAACTCGACGAACTGACGGAATTTGTCAAACGCCCTCAAATCGGAGCAAAAGGTTTGGTTTGGATACGAAAAACAAAAGAAGGTGTTAAATCTTCTGTTGACAAATTTTATACTGCGGAGGACTTATCAAAAATCGCGGAAAAAATGGGCGCAAAAGAAGGTGATTTAATGCTTTTGCTTTCGGGAGAAACGGACAAAACACGCAAAGCCATGAATGAATTGCGTTTGGAAATGGGCAATCGTTTAGGATTGCGCGACAAAAACAAATTTGCGCCGCTTTGGGTTTTGGATTTTCCCTTATTGGAATGGCTCGAGGACGAAAATCGTTTTATGGCGATGCACCACCCTTTTACTTCAGCGAAACCGGAAGATTTGCACAAATTGAGCAGCAAAGACCGCGAAACGCTTGCCTCTATTCGTGCCGATGCGTATGATTTGGCGATGAACGGCGTGGAATTGGGCGGCGGTTCAATAAGGATATATGACCGCGCGGTACAGTCAAAAATGTTTGAATTATTGGGTTTTACGGAGGAAGAGGCGCGTTTGCAGTTTGGATTTTTGCTTGACGCTTTTGAGTACGGCGCACCTCCGCACGGTGGTTTGGCTTTTGGATTTGACCGTTTGTGCGCGATGTTCGGCGGCTCGGATTCCATTCGCGATTACATCGCATTTCCGAAAAACAACGCAGGTCGCGACATGATGATAGAATCACCCTCGCCGATAAATCCGAAACAGTTGGACGAGTTAAAATTGAAAACTGAGGCGAAATAAAAAAAGCCTTATCGGTGTAGTTATGCGCAGGTAAGGCTTTTTTAATGTACTGAATATTAATTATTTATGCTCCGCAGTTAAAGAATCAAACTAATAAATTTCTGACAACTTCGGAAAACTTTGATTTATTTTGCACAATTGGCTTTTTTGCGCAATCCGGCACACAAAATACTTATCTTTCGACTCATCATTTCGTACTTTTTTTGCTGCACGATTTTCCAAAATCGTGCAGGCGAATCGGAATTTTGCCCATTATTTTACTACGATTTTATCACCCAAAAGGGAATATGTTAAGGATTTTCAAAAATAATTTGCCAAAAATATTCAGTCCCTAACGGGACATTTTGCAAGAAGAATCCCTGATTTTCTATCAATATAAAGTGCCTGTCGGCACAAAATACGCCTTTAGGCGTTGCATATTGGTAGAAAATAGTTCATATTCTCTTTGTTGTTCCGTTAGGAACTGTATATTTTTAGC
>JBPOJO010000532.1:0-7722 GCA_052033485.1 Bacteroidota bacterium
AATCCATAAAATCCTTGATAAAAAGACTTTTATCAACCCAATAACTGTTGGTTTCGCGTATAGTCCGAAAATCTGAGTTGCCGACGAAAAATCTTTGTTTTTTTGCCATCTTGATTTTTTTTACAAAGGTATGAATTTTCTGAAATTTTTTGCTGTTTTTTTACCAATTTGCACCACAAGTGTTATTTTTTTGCCCCCTTTTCACGACAAATTTCTTTCGTAAAGGCTTGCACCAAAGCAGGTTCGAAGCCTTTTGAGACTCCGAAACGAAATAAAGCCGCTTTTTGCGCCTCTTTAGTTTTTTTGCCCAACGTTTTATACTTTTCGGCGAGCAATTTTTTTATCATATTGTCGTATTCCGCTTTCGGCAGGGCTGCAAGGGCAGCTTTAATTACGTCCGACGAAATTTTGACACTTGACAGCATTGCTGCGATTTTCCGTTTCCCCCAACGATTAAATCGAAATTTGTCGCGCGCATACGCAAAGGCGTACCTTTCTTCGTTCAAAAAATTGTTTTCAACTAAAAAATTTATCATTTTCTCTGTCGTCTCGGGTTCGAGAAAGGCTAATTTTTTTCTAATTTCTTCAGCGGAACATTCTCTTTTTGAACAATAGGACGCTGCTTTATTAAGTAATTTTTGATATGATTTCTCTTCTGACATTTTTTTGATGAAAAAACAAGCGGCAGACGTGAATTTGAACGATTTTTCGTATGCCGCCTGCATTTTTATTTTAAAATTTTGTTGTACTCCACTACGAAACAATTCAAAGCCGCTTCAATACAATTTTGCTCCGAAAACTCCGCGTCTTGTGCCTTATTGTTGGTGTGCGTGCCTGCATGAAATGTGCTCATTGCGCCGACAGATTTTAAGGAAATAACATTTTTTCCTTTTTCCAAAGTAGCCGCCAATGCACTCGCGCGGTCTTCCGCCCAAGCGTAGCCTTTTAATTCAGATTTAAAAATTGAAGCTGTGATGCTTGTGTCATTTTTGCTCACCCCGATTGTGCCGGAATAGGACATATTCGACGCGCCGTTTCTGACTACTTTGATGTCGAGCGAAAAAGAGGCGGCATCTTTTCTTTTTACGGTGCAAAAATACATTGCGCCGTTCGCGCGAATGGTTTCGGTGAACCAATTCGGGCTGTCTTTGATGTAATAATTCATATAAACATCTTCGCCTTCGGGCAACAACCACGTTTCTTTGGCAAGTGTGGCTTTGATTTTTTCGATTTCGCTCACCGAAGGCGCGGAGCCGATGATGCTCAAAATCGCAAATCTTTTGAAGTCAGCCAAAACGGAGGGTTTTTTATCTGCCGGGATTTCCATACTTTGCAAGGTTTGGTAAAAGGCAAAAGCCTCTGAAAACGTGCCGAATTTTTTGCTTCCGTAAATGTTGTTGCGGTCTGTCGCCGAAATGGGTTTGAGAAAATCTTCATCAATGTCCGGCTCGTCAAGATGAGGTGTAACATGCTCAATAAGTGCCGCTACTGTACGCTCAACAGGGCGTTTACGAGGCGCGTCGGAGCTTTTAGCGGCGCGTTTGATAGCTGATTTTGTGCTTCTGTCGACAAAACCGGTTGCGTCAATTCCGTTCATGGATTGAAAATCTTTCACGGCGGTTTCCGTTGCGGAATCAAATTCGCCGCTTGCATTTAAGCCGTAGCCGAGTTTATTGAGAAATTCTTGAATTTTTCGGACGGCACGTCCGGACTTTCCGATGCTGAGTGTTGCCATTTTTTTGAATTTTCAGAAATGTAAATTGAAAAGCACGATTTTCAACGTGCATGCGGCGAAATTTCAAAAAAGATTTGTTTTTTCGCACTGCTTAGATGTCGGTAAAAATAGAAATTATTTTTCAAAAAAAAATTATTTTCAAATTATTTTTGCCACAAAACAAGGTGCGTAACCGCCGGAACGCCGTTGATATGAATGTTTATGTACAACACATTGGTATCCGAAAAAGTATATTCGAAAGAAAAACCGACCGGCGTTTTTTTGAAATTCACGCTTTGCGGCGTATTTTGTTCGTTTATGTCAATTCCGACGCTTGTAACGGGCAGTTCGGCATAAATTTGAAAGTGCATTTTATCGCCTTTTTTCGCCCGCAAAATTCCGTGATGGGTAATCATTTCATAATAGTTGAGGTAAGATGTTTTCTTAAAAGTTTCCTTTTCGAGTATTCTTTTAAGTTTATTTACATTAAAAACACTGTTGTAATCCACCATGCGTTTGTACGTCGGGTGCCTTGTGTAATGGGAGGAAATATTTAAAAAAAAATTCGGGCGTACTATAGGTATACTTTTAAATTCTTGCATAGAAATAGGCAAGCGCAAAAGTTGGTAATTTTTATCAAGCGGCAAGTGGCTGAAAATAAAAAATTCGGGCGGGGTCAAAAACCAAAAATCTTCATATTGTTTGTGCCACTTGATTGTTTCCATGTGTTTGAGGCGCGGGTCTGTTATGCAACTGCCTGTTACATAACCGCTTGCCCACGTAACATCGAGCAAATACCAATGCTCGTAGAGGCGAATCAAATTCCAAGCGTGGTCAGTTTGTTCATGCTTTTTGTTCAAATCGCTTGCATATTGCTGCGAATAACCCGTTACGACGATGGCGGAATCAACTGCGGCATTGTACATGCTCGCAAAAAGGTTTGAATAACAGCTGCAAACGGCTTTTCGAGTATTCAAAACAACAATGGGCGACTGATTTTCGGCATCGGCAGTATTATTGCAAAATTTTTCGACATCGTACTCAATATTATCCGTAATCCAACGAAATACAGCCCGCAATTTATCGTGTTTGTGGCTAAATTTTTCCGTCAGTTTTTTTGCCAACAAAGCCGGATTTTTTTCCTCATCATTTCGGAGGGAAAGTGCGTGCGCATCGGCGGCGGAATAGTCGGCTTTGAGCGGATTGATGAGTTCATACGGGTTGATGTTGATTTGTGCAAAAATTTCAGTGCTCAAAAAAAGCAAAAAAATCCATGTTGCGAAATATTTCATGGCGGTTGTCGGTTTTGGGCACAAGATAGAAAAAAATCGGGAATTTTTTTGTGTGCGGCTGACTTTTGAGTCAAATCAAACCTAATTCTTCGGCGATGTCGTGCGTGAGTTTGGAGAGCGGGCGGAGGTGGAAGTTTGTGTCATAATTTTGCATTAAAAATCTGTTGCTCTTCTGCCCAAAGCAACACCTCCGCACTTTGTATTTCACCGACATAAATAAAAATTTTCTCAATAGCTTCAAGCATAGTGAGAATGTAAAATATCTTTTTTTGTGGATACATAGATAACATCTTTTTCCAATTCAATTTTGACCAAAGGATTCAAATATTTGAAATTGACAAAATCAATTCGCTTATACGGGAAAAGGGAAATTAAAAATTGCTCAATCGCTATTCTGCTTTTGAATGACAAACTTTCGCCTTCCGTCATAACAAAAACCAAATCAATATCACTTTCTTCACGTGCACATTCTTGCGCGTAGCTTCCGAAAAGCCCTATACGAATTATCAAAAATTGCGCAAAAAAAGGGGCATTCTTTTGCAGTTTTTCCAAAATGTAATTTCTGTCCATCTTAGTTTTTTTCAAAAATAAAGATAAAAATTTATTAAAAAAACTACTCAGCATTTTTGTTTTCGTTGGACTAAAATTAAATCCCTGTCTTTTGATGTTTTTGTAGTCTTCAATCCAAATGTAAAGGAGTTGCATATTTTTGATTTTTAATGTAAATAGTTAAATATCAGCAAGATAAACCGAGTGCTTGCTACAGTCTTTGTGGCTACTGCCGTCGTTTGTGTCTCCGCAAACGACTTTCGCCGTCGCTTTTATCGCTTGCGGAGACACAAGCGACGACGAAGGGGAAATTAAATGTCAAAATGCCGTGATGCTGAAAAGCCAATTCTTTAGCCTTTTATCTTCTCTTGATTTATCTCATTTTTAGGCAAATAAATCCTGAATGTCGTGCCTACGTTTGGTTCGGAATGTAAAACAAAAATTTTTCCCTTGTGATAATTTTCGATAATTCTTTTCACAAGCGTCAATCCCAAGCCCCAACCGCGTTTTTTGGTCGTAAAACCGGGGTCGAATACCCTTTTAACATCTTTAGCCGCAATACCTTTTCCGTTATCGGCAACGTCTATAATAATGTGGTTAGGAAATTTAACAGCATGAATAAAAATATCAATTTTTCCGCCGCCTTCTTTCATCGCGTCCGCCGCATTTTTGCACAAATTTTCGATAACCCATTCAAAAAGTGTCTTTGAAACAGACACAAAAATAGGCTCATCGGTATCCGCTGCATAACTAATTTTAACTTTTCCCGAAATCCTGCCCGACAAATAAAGAACATTTCGACTGACAATCTCTCCGATATTTTCATTTTTGAGAGAGGGTTGCGAGCCGATATTGGAAAAACGCGCCGTGATGGTATTGAGGCGTTCAACATCTTTCTGCATTTCGTCGGCGATACTTTGGTCAAAACTCGGTTCGAGACGAAGGTACTCAATCCATGCCATCAGCCCCGAAATAGGCGTTCCGAGTTGATGTGCGGTCTCTTTTGCCAAACCGACCCAAACCCGATTTTGCTCCGAACGACGCGTCGCCGAAAAAATTAAATACGTCAGCAAGCCCAAAACCGCAATAACTCCGAGTTGCCAATAGGGATAAAACCGCAAATCTTCAATCAATGCCGAGTTTTCATAATATATATATTGCTTCCAATTTTCGTCGAGGTGAATAACAATAGGCGGTGTATGTTTTTTGATTTCTTTTATTTTTTTAATTACAATTTGCTCTTCTTCGGCAGGCGTAACCCCTTCGGGCCATGCCACATTGAGATGCGAAAGCGGAATGTCTTTGTCGTCCGCTTGTATGACGGGAATAAAATTATTTGTCCGAATAATTTCCGTCATCACAAAATTCAAATCGCCGCCGCCCGTGCTGTTTGCCGCAAAAGCCTGCGCTTTAGCATAGAGGTCAATCAGGCGTTCTTCGCGCTCCGTCAGTTGTGAAACAAGGTGATTTGTGTAAAAAACGGAAGTTATCCCAATCAAAAAAGCCAAAAAAGCGAGAATTGTCTTAACGACACTTTGATTTCTGTGTAAATCGAGCATTTTATCTTTTTTGCCCAAAGATACATTTTTTTTGCACAAATGTATTTTTGTATTTTCCTTTTCATTGACATCAAAGCGCGCAAAAAATTATCACGAGCGAATTTAGTTTTTTTTAATGCAATCTAATTACTTATGAAACAACATTTTACAAAATATTTTAATTTGCTAAAAAAACATCAACAACAACTTTTTTTGGCAACTTTCGTAAATAACTGAAATTTTGCTCTTTTCTAAAAACCTAAAAAGAAGAATTTATGACAGGATTACAAGAATTATCGGATTTCAGTCTCAAAAGATTTATATCCTGTTAATTTTAAAATTTTGTCAATTTTTACTTAATTTAGCTTTTTAGGTGTTCTTGAAAGCAAAAACAACATCATCAAAATTCATTATTTTCCATGAAAAAAACAGTCAGACGAGGCGTTTTCCTCAAAAAAGTTAAGGACATTAGCATTGCCGCAACTTTTTCAGTTGCCGTTTGTTTAGGCACTTTCTCCTGCACGGAAGAAGAAGTGTATGAAAAAGGCGTTCAAACCTTCATCACGGAGACCGAAACAGGTACTTTTAAAATTGTTGATGAAAAAACCATTGACGACCCGACAAAATCTGTCGCCGTCGTTACTTACCTCAACGGGCGAACGGACACCTTAAACGTCGAACAAGCCGAAAAACTTGCCGCGCAACAATACAGACCGCTTGAAACCGAAAGCGGAACTTCCGACTATGTTTATCGCGACAACGACTATACCCTCAGCACGGTTTTATTGGTCGGAGGGGTAGGAATGCTCATGGGTGCAGGAATGCTCGCACATCGCACAGCTTACGAAAAACGCTTCACAGGTGCAAGCGGAGGCGGTTTTTCGCGCTTCTACACCTCGACAAACGCATATTCAAGTTCGCGAAGCAATATGCAATCCTTCACCTCATCTCGCGCAACTCGCTCCGGATTTTTCAGTTCTTCTCGTTCTTACAGCGGTTAAATTTAATAAACAAATGTTGCGTAAAGTTAATTTAAAATCTTCTCCTGCCGAGCAAATTTCGGCTTTGGGGTGGGAATGGATGTTTTCAGAAGATTTAAAAGGCTACATCACGGATAATGTGCTCGCCGTTTCGGACGAGGAGGGAGGTGAATATTACACCGCAGCCAATGACCTCTACGAACTTTTGTTGCAAACCGTTCAGCATGTCTTGGATAATGATTTGCTCGATTCTTGCGGGATTCCGAAAAGTTTGCACCAACTTATTCGCAAAACTTGGGAAAATGATGCCCTTCCCTTGCTCTATGCAAGGTTTGATTTAGCAGGAGGATTAGACGGAAAAGCGATAAAATTTATTGAAATCAATCCGGATACGCCGACTTGCGTTGCGGAAACAGCCGTCGTACAATGGGCGCAACTGAAAGCAAACCGCCTCGACGAAACTTTTCAGTTTAACGCTCTTTTTGAATCTTTAACCGAACAATGGCGTTTTTTGCACGAATTAAATCCCGATAAAAAGCGAAATTTGTTAATTTCCTACATTCAAGATGTGCCCGAAGATTTTACGTCAGTCAATGTTATCGGCGAAGCAGCCAAAAAAGCAGGCTTTCAGGTTGAATATGCGTACATGCACGAAACCGAATTTAATGAATATGGTGTTTTTCGCAATGAAAACGGCGTTTTGGTCAAGTTTGATTATTGGTTTAAATTAGTGCCTTGGTTTTGGATTGCGAATGACGAACCGGATTTATTGCTCCTCTTGGAAAAACAAGTTTTGGAAAATCATACCCTTATCATGAATCCGCCCTATTCGGCTTTGTTGGAATCGAAAGCACTTTTGAAATATGTTTTTGACTTATTTCCCGAACATCCGCTTGTTTTGAAAGCCTCATTTGAACCGCTGAAATGCAAACAAGCGGCAAAACCGTTTTTCGGACGCGAGGGAGAAAATGTTAAAATTTTAGACGCAGACGGGCATATTTTGAAAGAAAACGCCGGAGAATGTGCCGATATGCCCCATGTTTATCAAGAATTTTATGAATTTATGCGCGACGAAAACGCCTATTGTCAAGCGGGCGTTTTCCTTGTGAATGAAGAAGCATGCGCATTATCTTTTCGACTCGGTTCTGAAATATTGGATAATTCAGGGCGTTTTTTAGGGCATTTCGTGGATTAAATCCAAAAAATCTAAAACGTTTGTAACGTTGTCATTAGGCTGCGAAAACGTCGTTTTTTGTACTTTTTTGGCTAAAAACTTCTTTAAGGGCGTTTTGCAACTTATTTTAGATTTTTTGGTTAATTTTAAAAATCACTGCCCTTAACTGTGCCTTCGCAAAATATTGATAATCAATGCTTTAAATCATGTCAATAAAGACAAAAGCAAAAGCATTGATTTTTCGTTGCTGTTTAGGCGATTTTGCCCAAGAATGCAGCGCGAGCTTCAGCTTGCGACCTCACAATCACTTGTTGCAAGATACCTTCCTCCCAATCCGCAAGCTAAAATTCGCGGTACAATAAGCTAAAAAATTACAAAATTTGAAATTCAAGGAATGATTTTTATTTTTGCGCAAAAAAAGATATGCGCAACTTCGAAGAATTATTTTCGGGCATAAAAGGTCAATTTTTTCCTT
>JBPOJO010000414.1:0-1748 GCA_052033485.1 Bacteroidota bacterium
CGCGAAGCCATCATTATCAGCCATTCCGCCATCGCTTTTTCGTTTTTTTTGGGAACAACATTGGCATATTTCACCTTTCAAAAATTCTCAGTAAAAGGAGCAGATTTTTTGCATTATCCCCTTTTTATCGGCATTTCCATGAGCATAACAGCCTTTCCGGTCTTGGCGCGTGTGGTGCAAGAACGCGGCTTGGGCAAAAAAAATACGGGTGTTTTGGCAATTACATGCGCAGCGGTCGACGACCTGACGGCGTGGTGTTTGCTTGCCGTCGTGATTGCCGTCGTGAAGGCGGGTGATGCCGTTTCCGCGCTTTTTACGGTCGGTTTGGCACTTGCCTACGTGGGGGTGATGATTTTAGTCATTCAGCCTTTTTTTGCTAAAATTGGTGAAATTTATATTTCAAAAGAAAATTTGAACAAAACCGTTGTGGCTTTTGTGTTTGTAGTCTTAATGATTTCCTCTTACATTGCCGAAATAATCGGGATTCACGCACTTTTCGGGGCATTTTTAGCGGGAACGGTAATGCCGCAAAATATCAAATTTAAAGAAATTTTAACACAAAAAATTGAAGATTTGGGGCTTGTCTTGCTTTTGCCCTTGTTTTTTGTCATTACCGGCTTGCGCACGCAAATCGGTTTGCTCAATACGCCCGAATTGTGGCTCATGTGCCTTGTGGTTATGGGGGTTGCGATTGCCGGGAAATTTTTCGGCGCATCGCTTTCGGCGCGAATGGTCGGCTACGGTTGGCAAAATTCATTTGCATTGGGCGCATTGATGAATACGCGCGGGTTGATGGAGTTGATTGTGTTGAATATCGGTTACGAACTTGGTATTTTGAGCGGAGAAATGTTTGCGATGTTAGTTTTGATGGCAATTTCGACAACTTTTATGACGGGACCGCTGTTGGATTTGGTTGAATATGTTTTCAAAGGGCGCGAAAAAGGGGCAGAATCAACACATTTTCGCTTATTGATTTCGTTCGGGCAACCGCAAATGGGCAAACAACTGTTAAATTTAGCCAATGCGATGGGCTTAACGGGCAAAGAAATGCCGGCAATCACGGCACTTCACCTTACGCCGACTTCGGAAATTACGCTCACCGATGCGGCTCTTTTTGAACGCGAAGGTTTTGCGCCGATACGCGAAAAAGCGGAAGAATTACACACAAAATTAGAAATGCTCTATCGTGCGACTGACAAAGTGAAGGAAGAAATCATTAAAACCGCTAATGAAAATAGTTTTGATATGCTTTTGGTCGGCAGTGCGCGGTCAATTTTTAACGAAAATGTCATCAGTGGCGTTATTAAAAATGTGGTGCAAAAATCAAACTGTGCGGTCGGTGTTTTGATGGATAAAAAATTGGAGCATATTCATAAAATTATGGTTTTGGTATTTTCAAAAGATGACGAATTTTTATTGTCTGTCGCGCTTCGATTCACGACACAAACAGGTTCGCACACTGATTTTTATGATTTGAGCAAAAGTTTTTCGGATTTTTCACAAAAAGACAAATTTTCTCATCATTTCGAACAATTTCCGGAGGGCAAACAAATGCAAGAATACGATTTGATTTTGGTCGGTTTGGAGGCTTGGGAAAGCGAATCGGAGAAAAAAAGCAGTTGGATAAACACTGCTCCGTCAATTTTAATTGTTAAAAAAAGTTACGAAGAAAATGATAATGCTTAGCCGGAGCGTACCGCGAGCTTCAGCTTGCGGATTTAGGAGGATGGTATACTTGGAAAATAAGG
>JBPOJO010000682.1:0-7492 GCA_052033485.1 Bacteroidota bacterium
GATAGGGCGCAATAAAAACCTTATTCCGGGTGAAGTCATTGCTGCAATTATCAACGGAACGGAAGAAATTTTGCAAATGCTGCGCGATTATGGTATAGGCATTTATTCTACCGGCGGAGAAACTGCCGATGTCGGCGACTTGGTGCGCACTGTCATTGTGGACAGCACGGTTTGTGCGCGTATGAAGCGAAACGAGGTAATAACGACCGGAAAAATTCGCGCGGGCGACGTGGTTGTGGGTTTGGCTTCTTTCGGACAAGCGACTTACGAGGAGCGTTACAACGGCGGAATGGGCAGCAACGGGCTTACTTCGGCTCGGCATGATGTTTTTGGGCACTATTTAGCTGAAAAATTTCCGGAAAGTTATGACCCGCAAATGCCGGAAAATCTTTGTTATGCCGGTTCGCGTCGCCTGACCGATGCAATTGAAAATTTATCGCTTGATGCGGGCAGTTTGGTGCTTTCGCCTACGCGCACCTACGCACCTGTGATGAAGGCGGTTTTTGAGCAATTACGCAGCGAAATTCACGGAATCATACATTGCAGCGGGGGCGGGCAGACAAAAATTTTGCATTTTGCTCAAAATTACCATATCATAAAGGACAATCTTTTTGAAATTCCGCCGCTTTTCCGCCTCATTCAGGCTGAAAGTCAAACGGATATGCGGGAAATGTACAAAGTTTTTAATATGGGACATCGTTTAGAAATTTATCTCGACGAAAAAAATGCCGACGAAGTCATACAAATTGCAAAAAGTTTCGGTATTGAGGCAAAAATTATCGGACGAGTTGAGCCTTCCGATGAGAAAAAATTAAGCATTATGTCGCCTTACGGTCATTTTGAGTATTAAAAGGCATTGATTTCGGGTAAAAAGTACCGCAAGCGGTTTTATTTTTTTTGTAATAAATCGCTTGCCGTACTTTTTTTTAACTTTGCAATGTTTATCTTTGGAGCAGTTTGCGATTTTTTTTTTGAAATAATTCCTAAAAATTTTAATAATTGGTATGGTTGCTGACGACTATCGAAATGCCGCAGAAAGGCACTTAGAGGTTTGCGAAACCCTCGAAAATATTTTGAAAAATTATCACGCAAAGGAAAAAAGCGGAATTTCTTTGTCGTCAAGAGAAAGTAAAGAAAAGCAACAGATTTTTGAAGATTTGTACTATCTGACAGGTTATATCATTGAATGCAGTTATTGCAGTGCAATTTTAAAGTGTATATCATGGGAGGAAGAAGCAAAAGAATTAAGGCACAACAACAATGATTACAAAGTCAGTTACCGGCATCACAGTTTGTCAGATTTTGTTTTTACTGTTGATAAAAACAAATACGCAGGAGCAAAACCGCATCAATTGAGTGCATCAGGCTTTTTGGACTTTTTTAAGTCTGAGAGTCGTTTAACATCTGTCAGACACCCTATTCCGCTGCTTACGGAAACTCTGCCGCATGACCGTGTTTGTTTTAACTTATTTGATAATTGGAACGCTGAAATTCGATACAAAGTTGAAGTAAATTTAAACTACGACAGTGTGTCAGATTTTTTGCTTTTGGCTTTTGAGGTGTTTGAAGGACTTAAAAAAAACTCAATTTTATCATGAACGGAGTATTAGCAATCGAAAAAATTTATGAGATTGACAAATTTCTTTCTCAAAATGAAGACTTTTTGAATTACAAAATAGTCCTTCAATTGTCAGCGCGAATCGAAACAATTGTTTTGTTAAAGGAAAAAAAAGGTACAAATTGGTATTATGAACAAGAAGTCTTTTCGGGGTGTGAAAAACTCGTCAAAATTTCCGAAATAGCATTCGATGATGATGAAAAAGATGAATACGGCATCGTTTTTTCAACAAAAATTGAGCTTGGATTGCGCCGTCGACTCACAAATTTGATTGTTCCTAATCCGATGCAAGTGGAAAAACCCTGCCCGGTTATTACCTTTTACAGTTACAAAGGAGGAACAGGACGAACCACCACTTTGACTTTTTTTGCAAGTTGGTTAGCCTCAAATTTCGGAAAAACTGTTGTGATTTTGGATTGTGATTTTGAAGCACCGGGCTGTACAAATTATTTTGAAATTGCTTCGCACAAAAAAGGAATCGTAGAGTATTTTTTAGACAAAGAATATGCTAAGCTCAAAAATATTATGTTGGATATTAAAAAAGATTACGCACACGAAGTTAACCATAATTATACAACGGGAGCAGACGGGAAAGGTAAAATTTTTATTATTCCTGCCGGCAACTTGAGTTATGATATGATTGACGAACATTCAAAAAGAACCTTTTTAAACGATTATTTGGAAGCCTTAGCTCGTTTTGACATTTCAAGCGTTCATCATATCGTAAAACAATTTGAGAGTTTTTTTGCAGATTTAGGTGCTGCGCTCGAATTAGATTATCAAAACAGCGTGATTTTGATAGATTCGCGCACGGGATTCAATGATACTTTTTCGGTTCTTTCAATACTTTCGGATATAATTGTTGGCTTTTTCGGCATTAATAAGCAAAGTCAAACGGGCATGAGGCAGTTTATGGATATGTTTGGAATGTCTGATAAGCCAATTTTACTCACTAAAACATTTCATAATCAAGGGAATGAAAGTTTAAATGCTTTTAAAGATTTTGTTGAAGAATTTGTTAGCAGCAATACCGAAAAATTTTTAGATGTTTCGGATGAAAGAAGTTTTGGAAAGTCGCCGTTTTCTAATTCGGTTTATGAAATTGAATCAAATTCATTTTTGGAAAATTGGGGAACCCCCTTAGAAAGACATAATCAAGGAACAATCAACGGAAGTGAAAAATTGGTTAATGTAGACATCATTAAGAAGCTAATTCCGCGCCCTCCGATTGTTTTTGAAAATTTGTTTAATGCCGTTAAACTACAACTTGACAACAACATACTTGGAAAAAACAATTTGTCGGAAAAGAATCAAACAGCATCAGAGCCGGACCGCTCTCTTGCAAATCTATCTTCCTCTGCAAAAATTGATGATGTTTTTTTTGAAAATATAAAACACAAAATCAATAGATTGTTTTCAAGAGAAAAAATACTGCGGGATTTATCTGATGAAAATAATTTTCCGCAACCTTATGCGGATACTTCTTCTTCCCCCCCTTCATTGTCGAGTTTCTTTTTCAGAGATGCCATGAAAGATATTTTTATTCGTGAAAGATTTCTTATCGTCGGATACAAAGGTACAGGCAAAACACTCATTTATCGCGCTTTTGAGAATGAAGAAATTACAAACGCATTGTGTAGGCGGGAAAAACAAAACAAGGAAAAATTTATTTTTCTTAACGTTGTTCCCGTTAGCGATTACTTTGCCGTTCATGTTAATTTTAGTGCATCTGAAATTAACTCTCAGGCATCTGATTTTTTTTATACTAATTTTTGGCTTGTATATTCTTGGAGCATTTTGTTTAGGTCTGACAAAATACGTGCTTTAAGCGTAGAATCTTTGTTACCGGTTTTTGAGATAAACAAAGACAATGCGACGCGTTTTTTGGAATTAATCAATGACCGTGCTCGAATGGATTTGATAAGACAATCATTAAAACTGCTTGACAAAAAGTTAACTGAATTGAAAAAAAATCTAATTCTTTCTTATGATAAATTAGACTTTGTTGTTAAGCCGATAAATTGGGACAAAGGTATTTCACCCCTGATTAATTATTGGCGTACAAACCCGTTCTCAAATATTTTTCCTAAAATATTTGTACGCTCTGATATTTTTGAAAATAAATTAGGAAATATAACAAATTTTAACGAAGTGTCCATTGAGAACGCTATAAGCCTGCAATGGACTAAACAAGAATTATTTGCGTACTTCTTTAAGTACGTCTTTAAAATATGCAAAAATGATTTTATTGCCTTAGCTTACGCATATCAGGATTATACCTCTTGGGCAAAAGAGCAGTTGTTAAAAATTTATAATGAGTTGGACGATGACGAGCAAATAAATGTTCAAAAAGACGAACAATTACAGTTTTTGGTAACTTGTTTTTTTGGAAAAAATGCTTTTAAATATGGTGAGGAAACTTACACTAACTACGGAACAAGTTATGATTGGTTTTACAATAATTTGAAAGATGCTAAAGATTCTTTCAGCATAAGACCCTTTTTAGATTTATTAAAAAAATCTATGCAAATTGCGCTTGAAAATGATAACTTAAAATTTGAAAAAGAGAATGTTTATCGCTCCAAACAGATACTCGCTGCTTTTTTCTATTCAAACAATATTGCAAGGGCTTATGCTGCCAAACAATATTATGAAGATTTGGCAAAAGAAGAAGGTAATGAGCCTTTATTGCTTTTTTATCAGTATTTAAGTTCTCATTCACCGGACAGGCTAAGGTTATATGAGTTTAAAAGGGAACATTTGGACGAACTTTTGAACGGTCTTTTGAAATATTTCAGCAATTATCCTCACATAAATGAAATTGATTCAGTGGGTTTGAGAGATTTGCTCTTGCGAAACGGTGTTTTGCAGGAATCTCACGTTACTAACAAAAATCTAACTCGTTACACTATCCCGTTTTTATATCGAAACTATTTCAGCGTTGGGAAAAAAATCTAAAACCTTGATTTTAGTGAAATCTGATAATACAAACGAGTTGATTGCGGTATTCTTTGGGGAAAATACATTTTTTTTTTAACTTTGCAATGTTTATCTTTGGAGCAGTTTGCATTCGACAATTTTAATTTGACATCAATTCACTCATTATAAAGCTTTAAGAACATATATTCTCTTGGGCATGGGCAATAAACTTTTAAGATTTCGCGTAAAAAATTTCCGCTCTATCGAGGACAGCGGATGGGTAAACACCGACGACGTAAATTGCTTTGTAGGAACGAACGAATCCGGAAAAACAAACCTCTTGGCGGCACTTTGGAAGTTGCGCCCTTCTAATCAAGAACCCGTTTCGCCGCTCAGAGACTATCCGCGCGCACTTTTCGATAATTTTGAAAAAAGCGGCAAAAACGACGTTTTTATCCTTGCGCATATCGTTATGTCGCAAACTTGGGCATTAAAAGCCTCCCGAAAATCCGGTCTTTTGATGTCGTTTTGTCAAACGGCTATCATCGGGCGCAATTTCTCGGGTGAATATAAACTTTTTTGGGCTATACCTAATTCAAACAGTTGCTTGCCCGCATTGCAGGGTTTTTATGAGCATATTCTCAAAAAAGACAATGAAGAAGAACGTCGCGGTGCCGCTCAATATGCCCTCAATGCCCTTAAAAAGCTCTCAGAGAGAAGAATTACACCGTCCGAACTTTTTGAAATCAGCAACGCCATTGATGCTTTTGAAGCGGAAAATGACCGAGAGGGTTTGACCGAGATTCTCACCGAACTGAGATATGTCGTGCAGCGCACCTACGAATTTCTCACGGAAGACCCCGCTTTTGCCGACGCAGACTTGCTCAAAGAAGCCGTCGCGCAACTGCCCGTTTTTGTTTATTATGCCGATTACGGAAATATTGATGCCGATATTTATTTGCCGCATTTAATTGAAGATTTTTCGCGTGACAATTTGGGCGAAAAAGAGCAGGCTAAGGTGAGAACTCTGAAAGTTTTATTTGATTTTTTGAAACTAAATCCGAAAGAAATTCTGTCGCTCGGCAGCGAAAATCGTGAAAAAGATATTAATAAATTGGCAGAAATGACCAAAAAACGCGAAATTTTGTTGCAAGCAGCCTCGCAAACACTCTCCAAAAAATTCAAAGAGCTTTGGAAACAAGGCGATTACAAGTTTCGCTTGCAAGCCGACGGAAGTTATTTAAGAATTTGGGTTTCTGACGGTATTCGCCCCGAAGAAGTCGAACTCGAAGCCCGCAGCAAAGGTTTGCAATGGTTTGTCAGTTTTTTCCTTGTTTTTACGATGGAAAGTGCCAAAAAAGACAGCATTATCCTCCTCGACGAGGCAGGGCTTTCTTTGCACCCGCTCGCACAAGCCGATTTGCTCAATTTTATCCGCTTTTTGAGTGAAAAAAACCAAGTTTTGTACACCACGCACTCCCCTTATCTTGTTGATTTGAGCATTCCGACTTACGTTGTGCACGTCAATTCAAAAGGACAAAGCGCGGTTTTGCAGGATTGGCAACACGACAAAAAAACGGCTGAAGCATCGGTTTTTACACTTCGTTCGGCTGTTTTCAGTCATTTTTTTACCAATTTTGACTACGAAATTATCTTGGTTGCCGAAACAACGGAGCAAATTTATTATCAGGAAATTTCGCGAATTTTAGCCTCACAACAACACATCTCCCTTTCTAAACCCTTGCTTTTTTTGCCTTCTCAAAAAGGGATTGATTTAATTATCAATCTTTTAGGTTATTATCCGAAAACGATTGGCTTTACCGAAAATTATCCGCCCGAAAAAATCATTTCTTTGCCCGCAAATTGTCTGACGGCAGAAGATTTAATGCCGAAATCCATGCTTGCCAAAGAATTCAGTCGCTTAAACCGCAATGAAGACGGCGACGATTTTGATGAATGTGCCGACTTAAAAATGCCGTTTTGCGAACAGGCAAACGCTTTTTGCGAAAAAAATCAAATTTTTCTGCCCCCTCAATGGCGTTTTGATTTGGCAAAAAAATTTACAACACAGCTCAAAAACGGCAAATACGGCATTGATGAACATCACATTGCTTTGTGGAAAAATTTTTTTGAGCCGATTTCCGGCTTAAAATCGTCGGAAAAATTGCCGGAAAAGAATCAGGAGAATTCAATAGATTTTGTTAAAATGCAAAAAATTATCCTTATTCTGAAGCAAAAATTTAATTTTATTTTGGAAGAAATTGAAGAACTGCCGAACGCAGAAAACATTTCAAAAGAAATCAACAAATTGAAAAAAAATCTTCTCTTGCTCGAAAAATCAGAAAATTTTGCCGAAATAGCAGAATCCACTGTTCCCGAAAGGCTGAAGAAACTTCCTGCTTTTTTGCGCGAAACGCCGCTTGATGCCAAGTTTATTGAAGAATTAGAGGCTGAAAGCAGAGTTTTAACGGAAATCATCAACATACCATAGGCTCATTGTGTCTCGTGAGGTCGTTTTTGAAGACATAAACGACGGCGAAAGTGGCTCGTTTGTAAAGACACAAAGAACGGCGAGGTAAAATAAGCGAAAACAGAGGCTTCAATTTTTTTCATTCAAATTTTTTCAAAAAGACTTGGAAATTAATTGTCGTGTAAATAATTTGCAGCGAAAGGAAGTTTTTTTATCGCCTCATGTTCAATCTCAAACAAGTTAAAAAATGTTGAATTTAAAAATTGTTTTTATGTGCTTTTTTTCCTGCGTTATCACTTTTGCGAACTTATACGGGCAAACGACTTTCGAACTTCCGCGAAATGTGGAGTTTAAAACGAAAGAAGATTACGGAAAATATGAAAACGCAGTTGTTGAGGCTTCTAAATGGCTTGAAGAAACAGATTTAGGCAAAGAATCCGAAAAAAGGCGTGAAGTGAATATTTTTGTAACACAATGGGTTTCCG
>JBPOJO010000576.1:0-3514 GCA_052033485.1 Bacteroidota bacterium
CATTATCTTTGCTTCTTGCTCCTCCGTACTCAAATGTCGAATGTCGGTAAGCAAACTGCGCAGGTTGCGAGTCATGAATTTTTTCTTTTCCGGACCGCCGATTTGGTCGGGATAACCGTCTGTAAAAGCGTAAAAAATTGTTTTTTCTTCAAAAGAAATAATATGCCGAACAAAAGCATCTTTTTCGCGCTCATGTCCGCCGATACTTTTACTGCTGCCTTTTATTTCATACAACTTATCGTTCTGAAAATACCACAAGGGTCTTTTAGCTCCTGCAAATTCTAATGTTTTATTGTTTCTGTCAATAACAAAAACGGCACAATCCATACCGTCCTGATTGTCGTTACTGTCTTTTTTGAGAAAAACCCTCAGAGCGGCATCAACGTGGAGCAAAATGTCGGCACTGTTATAGATTCTGCGGTCAATAAGGGTTTGATTGAGCAAATTTGCACAGATTAGGCTCATGAAAGCACCGGGTACGCCGTGGCCTGTGCAATCGGCAAGAACAAAAACTTGCTTTTGAGAATCCTTATCCCATACTTCATTAGCCCAATAAAAGTCACCGCTGACGATGTCACGGGGGCGGTAGAAAACAAAAAAGTCATCAAAACAAGTTTTGAGAAATTCTTTGCTTGGGAGAATTGCGTTTTGAATGCGCAGGGCGTATGTTATGGAGGATTGCACGTCGCCGAACAATTCTTTCAGGGTATGATGTTGTTTATCTAAAATTTCATTGATAGCATAAAGTTCTTCATTGTGCTGCGAGATTTCTTCGCTTTGTTGCTGAATTTCGTTATTTTTTTCCTGTAATTCAAGGGATTGCTTCATCAACTCTTCCGTGCGCTCCGCAACCTTTTGCTCGAGAACTTGATTTTGTTCTTTAACAATCCGCTCGTTCTCGGTAATTTTTTCAAGTAATTCTTTTTGAGCCTGCATTTTTGCTTCTTGAATTTCGACTTTTTCCCATTCAAAACGCTTAGAGAGTATGTAAGCCAACAAAAAAACTTCAACAAAAATTGCAATAGAAACATGACTTAAAGCAAAAAAATAGGGTGGATTCCCTGTATGGATGTAAACAACTTCTATTAAAGCTATCAAGAAGAATAAGAGATATGCAAAAGAAAAATAGTACCCTAACTTATTTCCCTTCATACCTGTTTTGATTCCCAAAAAACTCATTAACAATAATCCTATTAAAGCATGAAGCTGATTAAAAGCTATTACATCCATTATAGGCAAAGAAAAATGCCAAAAAATATATGATATAAAATATATAGTAACTGCTATTGAGATTTTATAGAGTTTTGGCGAATACAACTTTACATTTAAAAACCAAAGGCAATATAACAAGCCATTCGGTTGATTAATAATCGGGTTCAACAAAAAAACATTCATTAAATCCAAATCGGGGAAAACATACAAAATGTAGCCGTCCCCTATTGCAGAAAATGTAGCATACAAAAATACCAATAAAGAATAATGAAGATATGTTATTTTTTGAAGTGAAAAAAACAAAAAAACATTATTTAACAAAACAAAAATCATTATTCCCATATAGATTCCAAAAACTATTTTTTGATTGTTGCTTTCTAAAGCAAATTGCTCTTCTGCCCAAATACGCACTTCCATCGGGTTCCCGTTCGCTTTAATTCGAATGTAATAAATATTAGCCTCTTTTTTTATTGGAAATACTTGATTGTGGTGCGGGATTAACTTGTCATATAAGTTGACTTTGTTGCCACTTTTTATGCTAAACCAATTATTCAAAGTGTCTTTGTAAAAAAGCTCTGCATAATCTAACTTCGGTTGCGCCAACTCTAATAGTAAGTTGCCATCTGACCCATTTTCAGAAACTTCTAACTTCACCCAAAAAATAGATTCTGATGTTTCAAAATTCAAAACATCTTTAGCCGATAGTTTGCCTGCTTTATCCCAATTTAATTTGTTAACATCGTCTACAGAAAGAATACCGGAAGTATCTTCGAATACTTTAAGAAATTTTCCAACGCGAAGGAAGCTCGAATTCTTTTCAAATTGAACATTTTGAGCGAAAGTTGTTTTACAAAAAAGTAATAAAAAAAGTAAGAAAGTGAAGCGCATAGAATTATTCAGGGTTTTCAATTTCTAAAAAATTTGAAGGAATATTAAAAAGAAATGTAAATGCCATCCACCAAACTGCTCCATAAGCTCCAAATGGTAAGTAGCCCAAAAAACCAAGCAAGGGCATTTCAAAAACGTGTAATACGTCAACATAAGGGATGCTATATGTCCAATAATCAGGGTTATAAGTTTCCGCCAAATTGCCGTCAATATGAGTGCCGCTAAAAAAATTCCAAAACTCACACAAAAACCCTTGAAGTAAATAGCTGAGAGATATTAACATAAGCGGTGTCCAATTTCCCTTTGTTACAGGCGAAAAAGGAGTCCAAATACCTATCCATTCTAAGATTATTGAAATAATTAAAAGAGGAGCCAACCAAATCAGAAAAAATAAATCATCAGGATAAAAACTTGTTAAAAGTAATCCTATGGCACAAACAATTAACAAACTTATTTGCAACCATTTAGGAAAAACTAATTTTATTCCGTCAGAGTACCTAATACTAAATCTTTTAAAAGTTCTGAACAGAAAATACCACTCGAAAGACATTGGCACAAGTCCCGAGGAGCCTAACACTGCGTAAAAGAAAAATTCAGTATTAGGAATCATATTCCCTTTTGGATATACCCAGTTGTCCTGTACAAAAAAATTTAAATATTCAAAAATTAACCAACCTGAAATTGAAGCAAGACCTATGCCCAGCAATTCCTGCAAGTGCTTACTGACAAGAGAAATACCATTATTCCGTACATAAACAATACCATCAATCATTAACGTAAAGCCCCAAAATAAAGGCAGAACTGCCCAATTTATTAGAATTTTTGGCTCACTAAACTTGCCCCAAAGTACTGTCAGCGTAGAACCCCACATGAGAAAGCCAATCCAAAACCAAATCGGTAGGCGCAAAGAGCGAGATATAGGCACTTTCGTTATTGTTTTGTGTTTAAAGCCAAAAATCCTTGGGAATGAATACAGCAGAATTATAACTAAGAATGTTATAGAAATCAAAATAAACATAGTCATGCTAAATCCGGCTTTAGAAGGCGCAGACAAAGCCGGAAAAGCAAAATATTCATCAGGAAATTTTCCTCCAAATCGAAAGTATGCACCTATATAAGGAAGAAAAACAATGCCTGCAAGAGCTGATATTAAAATTACAATTTTTTTGTTAAGAGCCAAGTCTTTCATATGTTTCTGCTTTTAAACAATCCTTAAGTGAAGTTAAAAAAATTTGAAGTAGTAGCTCTTTTTTTAGAACTAACTCATATCCGCCAAACCAAATCTTAATGAGGCGTACAATGCTTGCTAAATCATGCCTTGTTAAACTAAATACTTGAAAAGTAATGTTATCTCTGAGTTGTTTAACGTAATAGTTTATCCATTCAGTTTCATTTGAAAAATTTTTACCGTTCC
>JBPOJO010000232.1:0-2543 GCA_052033485.1 Bacteroidota bacterium
TTTTTTTTTCGTCGTCCATGCTTGTTTTATTTTTCGTGTAAAAAAAAAAATACAGTCGGAAAGTTCGTTCTTACCAAAAAACACCGCTATCGCCGGGCCGAGAGGTCGTTTGCGGAGATAAAAACAAGGGCTTAAATGAACTTTATTCTTCGTTTTTACTCTTCGATTTATGCCTGATATACATAAACAAGGGCAAAAATACAACAGATGCGACGTTATAGACGAGATAGATAATCAACGCCTCCGAAAAAGCGATGTATTTGTAGGAGGCAAAGAGCAGCGCGACAACGATGCCGACGTGAGTCGCCTGCAAAGTGTCAAGCATCAAAGCTCTTTCTGTTTTTTCCGGTATGTGGCTCATTTTTTTTCTTGTTTTGCGTATCGCTCCGATTTTTTTGCACGGAAACCACAATCGTGAACGGAAAAGAAAACGAAAAAGTTGCATTTTTGTGTGGATTTTAAATCCGGATTTTCACAAAAAAAAAACATTCCGAAAGCGACGACGGTAGGTCTGATAAAAAAGTCAGTAAAATATTTTTTTTTTTTGTTTTTTACATTAGCTTTGTGCGTAATTTTAAACCCCAATGTCAGAAATGCGAAATCCCTTCGGAAAAAAAGGCGGACTAAAACATCAGCAAAAAGTTGGTGAGGTTGCAGACGAGTTGATTGGTGAAAATCTCAGCCCTGTGCTTGAGTTGCTTATTCCTACGCCGAACGGAAGGAAAAAGAAAAGATTTGCAGAGGTTGCCGGTTTTGATAAAGCGCAAAACTTGACAAAAATTGTGCAAGTCGGCAAGTTAAACAAGAGCAACAAACCCGTCAAAAGGGAAGTTGAAGCCATTGAAGACATCGAAAAAGAAACAGGAATTGATGTAACATTTATTAGCTATGAATAAAATAAAACACAAAAACGGCAAACAAGTTTATTTTTATTTGACGGAAAAAGATGAGCGCGATTTAATTGCTTACGTCCAAAAATTTGATTTACTTGTTTTGGAAGAAAGCAGTCCGACACAAGAAGCAAAAGTTTGTGATGATATTTTTGCGGAAAACGAAAATGCAAACTTATGGCGTAAGTTCCTCGTGCCGAAAAACCTTGTCAATGAGGTGATTATGCGTTACAATGAAAAAAGAAACTTGTATTTTGTTGATGAGATTTTCTCGCCTGTTATAGAATGGCACAGAAGCGTTTTGCGTCCCGAAAAAAACACGCTTTCACGCGGTCGTTTTTATTTTCAAAGCGATTTTTTTGATGAAACGGGAGAAATCAAATCCAAAAATCCCGAACTGCTCATTTCCGGAAATGCTTTGTTGAAGTTTATCAAACAACATTTCAAAACGTCGGAACTTGCGGGCGGTTGTTATGCGAGTGAGACAGCTTTAGCGTTTGCGCAAAACGGGGGAGTTTTGAAGGTTTTTTAGGTGATTTTTTTGCTAATCTGTTCAATAATGCCATACATTTTTCAAAAAAATCTTCTTTGATTGCCTTACCTGTTTGCCCTCCTTGGGCTTCATATTCTTCCAAAACAATGTAAGTAGGCAAAGAAAACTCACCCTTTTCGAGATTTTCCGGCTTAATTTCTACATTGTCATCTTTATCAAGAGATTTTTTAGAGGAAAGCGGCAGTCCTTTTCCGTTTTCGGTTGGTATGTAAAAATGTCGTTTTTCGGAAAAATTCTTCAAAATTCCGTTAAAAATCTTTCTCATAACATCACAAATTGTTTAATCCGTGTCGCATCTTCTGTTTCTTCTGTTTCTAAAACGAGCAAACGATATTCTTTTGCTTGCCAAATATCGTTGATATGGAGAGCCGAGCCGTCAAAAGTAAAAGCGATACCTTCCGAATTTTCGTCGAGGTAAAAATCATTGTCATCACACTGCACTTCCAATGCTTTTCTGCACAAATCTAAATCGGGACAATCAGCCTGTAAAAGTTCGAAAAATTGCGCTGAATTTCCGCAAACCGTTATTTTTTTTGTTTTTTCCGAAAAATAAACCACATGAGATTTGAGAGCACATTTTGCACGCCGCGCACCTGCCGCTACTATTTCATGTGTATAAAAACCATCTTCAATGGGTGAAAAATAATATTTTTGTCGGGTTGCTGTCATTATATTTATCGCATAAAGCTTGTTTTATTTTTCGTTTAAACCAAAAATACAGTCGGAAAGTTCAAAACTGTTGTCAGGGTCTTGCAGACCGCTGCCAAAGTTTTTTTGTCTGTGTAGATTGAAAATGTTGTTTCGCAGTTTACTCCTGCTGTATTTTTTGCCAAACTTCGTCCGATATTTTCTATTACCGCCTCCGTCCGTTGTTGCTTCACAAGCGACAATTGCCGTCTCAGCGCCGTTGCTTGTGTCTTCACAAGCGACTTTCTCACCCGGTGAAACGAAGTCGTTTGTGTGGACACAAACAACATTTAGCTTTGCATTGTTAAGTTGACAAAATAAAATTTTGTTACCTTAGCTACAGCATTACAGGTGCCTATCTGAAACTATACAAACAACTGAGATTTTAAACTCAATCGCCGAATTAGTTCAGT
>JBPOJO010000565.1:0-3475 GCA_052033485.1 Bacteroidota bacterium
TGAAGTTTTCAACCGCCGCCGAACCGCCGAACTCCGTTAAGCCGACAGCATTTTTTTGAATCGTTAAAACTTTTTTCTCGCCCGTCATTTTGGCAAAAGCAAAGGCTTTTCCGGTGAAAACGCCGCGCTTAACCGCAAATTCGCCGCCGCCTACTGTCGGCAGCGCGGAAAGATTCGTCGCAATCCCCGCTCCGATTTTAATGCCTAAACGCGGTGCAACGGGGTCAACGAGCGACGAACGCGACATCACTACACATTGCGCGCCCGTGCTCTCGGCTGCTTGTGCAAGTGCGCTTGCCGTCGGCGCGACCATTTTTTGGGTCAATGCCTCGTGCCGTGCGTTCAAAACTTTTGACGCGCCGTATTTGCCTAAGTTTTCCAATTCGCCGCCGTCGGTTTCGTCGGCACAAAAAGCAATAACTTCGCCGCCGATTTTTTCGGCAAGCATTTTTCCGAAGCAAACCGCTTCAAGAGAGGATTTTTTTATTTTGCCGTTATCGGCTTCCGTGAAAACAAGTACAGACATTTTGTCTTGAATTTTAATGTTTTAGGAAAATATTTTTGATGAAAATGAGCCTTTAAAAGCACATTTCGAATGAAATTTTGCAAAAAAATGATGTACGCCCGATTAAAGCACTTTCGCCTCTTCTCTGAGCAATTTTACCAATTCCTGAACGTTATCTTTGTCAATCATTTTGCAAGACGAACGTTTGGCAGGCAATTCGTAATCATAAACATTGAGCATATCTTCCGTCGCAACCGGCTCAACAACTTTCAGCGGTTTTGTTTTTGCAGACATGATTCCGCGCATATTCGGAATTTTCCACTCCGCGATAGGCTCTTGACAACCCGCCACAAAAGGCAAATCACAGGACAAAATTTCTTTTCCGCCCTCAATTTCGCGCGTCATTTTCGCCGTATTGCCTTCAATTTGAAGCGTCATACAAGGTACGATTGCCGGCATTCCGAGCATTTCTGCGACCATGCCGTGAACAAGTCCGCCGTTGTAATCGCTTGATTCACGACCCATTAAGATTAAATCGTAGTTTTCACTTTTGGCGATTGCGGCTATTTGAGTCGCGACGAAATATGCGTCCGTCGGCTCGGCATTGACGCGAATTGCGTCGTCCGCGCCGATAGCCAATGCTTTGCGAATCGTTTGTTCCGTATTCGCTAATCCGACGTTTAAAACGGTTACTTTTGCACCTTTTTCGTCGCGCAATTCGACCGCACGCGCAAGCGCAAAATCATCATAAGGTCCGATGACAAACTGTACTCCGGCTGCATCTAATTTTTTATCCGCAGTGAATTTTATGTTTGCCGTGGTATCGGGAACGTTTGTAATGCAAACTAATATTTTCATCACTATTCGTGGTTTATTGAATTTTTTTGCTAAGTTAATTGCCGTTTTTGAAATTCCAAAAGATTTTTCAAAAAAAATTATGCAAGCATACTATATTTTTTCTTAACGCCGATTAAAATGACCGAAATTGCGCTGTATTCGATGTTTTTGACAAGTTTTGCCTGCTTGTTTTTTTATTCCGGATTTTACTTTGTTTTTTTTCGGAAAAAGAAAAATGAACAAAAAAACAATATTTCTCCTTCCGCAAAATCGGCAAAATTGAGTATTCTGATTGCGGCAAAAAACGAAGAGGAAAATCTACCGAATTTATTCGCCGCTCTTGCCGAACAAAAACTGCAAAATTTTGAAATTATTCTCGTTTGCGACCGCTGCACGGATAAATCGGCAGATATTGCGCGCGAATTTTCAGAGAAATTACCCTTAATGGTTTTGGAAATTTTTAAAAAAAATGAAAAAAAAGACGGGAAAAAAAATGCCCTTGCAATCGGAATCGAAGCCGCCTGCGGAGAAATTATTTTGCTCACAGATGCCGATTGTGTGCCTGCAAGCCCCTTTTGGGCAAATATGATGCGTGAAGAGACGGAAAAAAATGAAGCGGACGTGCTCATCGGCGTTTCTCCTTTTCTGCAAAGAAATGATTTTTGGGGGCAATTTTTTTTCTACGAAAATCTCAAAACAATGTGTGAATATATTTTTTGGGCAGCTACAGGCGCACCTTATATGTGCGTTGGCAGAAATTGGGTTTTTCGCAAAGAAATTTTTCACCGCTGCGGCGGGTTTGACGGAACTGCGGAACTGACGGGCGGCGATGATGATTTGCTTTTGCAAAAAATGTTAAAATCCGGTGCGAAATTTGCCGTCATTACGGATAAAAATGCCGCAACTTTTACCGCCGCAAAAAGCGGGCTGAAATCTTGGCTTAGGCAAAAACAAAGGCATCTCGGAGTCGGTTTCCACTACGGAAAATCCGAAAAAGTTTACGCAAATCTCGTAAATTTTTTAGAATCGCTCTTGATATTACAAGTTATTTTTCTAACTTTGCAAGACGAATACAGCCTTGCGGCGGGGCTTGTTTTCGGACTGAAAACAATATTTAAAGCATTGATTTTCAGAAAAATTGCCCGAAAATACGGCATAAAATTTTGGGCTTACGGACTTGTTATTTTTGAGGGATTATTTGTTTTTTATTTGTTTTTTTTCGGTTTTTTTTCAAAAATAAGAAAAAATAAAAAATGGAAGTAGACGGCACAGCAGAGGAATACAATTACGAACCTGAGCGAGAGTATTCTGCCAAGGCTTTGAAAGACTTTGAGTTGATTGATAAGGCGGTTGCCGGTGATGAACGTGCTTTCGGAATTTTGATGAATCGCTACAAAAATTCCGTTTATTTTATGCTTTTAAAGATGGTCAAAAATCATGATGACGCAGAAGATTTAATGATTGAAGCCTTTACAAAAGCTTTTCGCAATTTGCCGAACTTCAAAAAAGATTACACTTTCAGTACTTGGCTTTTTAGGATTGCGACTAATAATTGCATTGATTTTATTCGCAAGAAAAAAATTGATACGATGAGTATACACTTGTCGCCCTCGGCGGATAAGGGGGAAACAGGCGTTATCGAACTGCGAGACCATGCTTTGAACCCGCAAGACGATGCCATCAGCAAACAAAAAATTCAAATGGTACGCGAATTTGTCAATATGCTGCCGGGCAAATATAAAAAGTTGGTCAATATGCGCTATTTCCAAGAACTTTCTTATGAAGAAATTTCGGAAAAAACCGACATTCCGCTCGGTACGGTCAAAGCGCAACTCCATCGCGCTCGCGAACTTCTTTTTGATATTTTGAAAAAAAATAAAGATTTGATATGAAAACAGCCTTACTTTTTTGCGGATTTTTTTTTGCTTTTTTGAACGGATACACGCAAACTAAAAAATTAATGGCAAGAAATGTCATTGAATTTTATGTCGCAGAATTTGCTCAAAATCAACCCGAATTTGATAAATTAAGCCCGAATTACGTCCGAATACACGCAAAAGACACATCCGACGCTTTTGAATTGCGCCTTTGGCGTTGGTTTGAAAGTAATGATTTGTTGTGTCGAAAAAAAAT
>JBPOJO010000083.1:0-5288 GCA_052033485.1 Bacteroidota bacterium
CCTTTTTGCCTTTTTTTGCGCCTGTGAAAAAGCTAAATTGGGCAAAAGAAAAAAACAGAACAGTGCTATGGCTTTCATTTTTTCGATAATTTAATCGGCAAAAATATGAATTTTCGTCGAAGGTTTAAATGATTTTGTTTATTTACGAAAAATATTACCTAAAATCTAAATTGAAATGTAACGTAGTTTTTAGGCTGCGAAAACCCCGCCGTCGCAAGCGACTTTTTCATTTGCACTTCGCCGTTGCTTGTGTCCTCACAAGCGACTTTTTTATTAGCAATTCAAGTCGTTTGTGGAGACACACTCAACGGCGGTAACGTTTTACATTTCCAATGTAACGTAGCCATCAGGCAGCGAAAACAAATTTTTTTAAAAAAAATAAAACCATGTAAGCAAAATTTTTGCCTACTGTTCCGCTAAAAAAAAATAAAATCGCACAAACGTCTAAATTCACGACAATTTTTTAACTTTGCACGTCAAAAAAATTACATTATGGAATTGTCAAAAACCTACAACCCACACGAAACCGAAAACAAATGGTATGCCCATTGGCTAAATAAAGGCTTTTTTGCCGCTAAACCGAACCCCGACAAAAAACCTTACACCATTCTTATCCCCCCGCCGAACGTTACGGGCGTGTTGCACATGGGGCACATGCTAAACAATACCATTCAAGACGTGCTCATCAGACGCGCGCGTATGCAGGGATTTGAGGCGTGTTGGGTGCCCGGTACTGACCACGCTTCCATCGCGACCGAAGCAAAAGTCGTCCGACTCCTCCGCGAAAACGGCATTAAAAAATCCGACCTCAGCCGCGAAGAATTTCTCAAACACGCTTTTGATTGGAAAGAAAAATACGGCGGAATTATCCTTGAACAACTTAAAAAATTAGGCGCGTCTTGCGATTGGGACAGAACTCGTTTCACAATGGACGAGACCTATTATAAGGCTGTCATTCGCGTTTTTGTGGATTTGTACAAAAAAGGCTACATTTATCGCGGTTTGCGCATGATAAATTGGGATTGTGAAGCCAAAACCGCCCTTTCAAACGAGGAAGTTTTGTACAACGAAGAGGGCGAAAAAGCCAATATGTATTACGTCCGCTATCAAATTCAGGGCACGGACGAATGGATTACCGTCTCTACCGTGCGCCCCGAAACCATCATGGGCGACGTAGCGATTGCCGTTAATCCGACTGACGAACGATATCAACATTTGCTCGGAAAATTCGCGCTTGTGCCGTTTATCAATCGCCCGATTCCCATTATCGCCGATGATTATGTGGAAAAAGATTTCGGAACAGGCTGCCTCAAAGTTACGCCCGCACATGACCCGAACGATTATGAAATTGGTCAAAGGCATCATTTAGAAGTCATTGACACGATAAATTTGGACGGAACGCTTAACGAACTTTGCCAAATTCCCGAATTTATCGGCAAAGACCGTTTTGTTGTCCGTAAAATGATGGCAAAAAAATTGGAAGAAGCGGGACATTTATTAAAAATTGAAGAAATTATTTCGCGAATCGGACGTTCGGAGCGCACAAATTCTGTTGTTGAGCCGAAACTTTCTTTGCAATGGTTTATCAAAATGAAAGAAATTTCGCGCAAAGCCGCAGAAGTGGTAGAAAATGACGAAATTCTATTGCACCCCTCAAAATTCAAAAATACCTACAAACATTGGATGGAAAATGTGCGCGATTGGTGTATTTCGCGGCAATTATGGTGGGGACATCGCATTCCTGCCTACTATTTCGGTGAGGGAGAAAATGATTTTGTTGTGGCAGAAAGTTTGCAGGCGGCGATTATTTTGGCAAAAGAAAAAACGGGAAAAAATGTAACGGAGGCTGATTTAAGGCAAGATGAGGACGTTTTGGACACGTGGGCATCGTCATGGTTGTGGCCTGTTGCGGTTTTTGACGGTTTTGAAGGGGAGAGTTTTGATGCGAAAACGGGCAAAATTATTCAATCAAAAAATGCGGATTTGAATTATTTTTATCCGACAAATGTCTTGGTTACTGCTCCCGAAATTTTGTTTTTTTGGGTGGCGCGCATGATTATTGCGGGCTACGAATATTTGGGTGAAATGCCGTTTAAGGACGTTTATTTGACAGGAATTGTGCGCGACAAGCTCGGCAGAAAAATGTCAAAATCGCTCGGCAACTCGCCCGACCCCTTAGATTTGATAGAAAAATACGGCGCGGACGGCGTTCGTGTCGGTATGCTTTTCAGTTCGCCTGCGGGGAATGATTTGCCTTTTGATGAAAAGCTTTGCGAACAAGGGCGTAATTTTTCCAATAAAATTTGGAATGCTTTCCGTTTGGTGAATGGTTGGGAAGTGGTTGAGGGGAATGAAAATCAGACGGCGCGCAGGTGGTTCAGGGCGAAAATGAATGCCGCATTGAAAGAAATTGAGGAAAATTTTGAAAAATACAAAATTTCAGATGCCTTAATTGCTTTGTATAAATTAGTTTGGGACGATTTCTGTGCGTGGTATTTGGAAATGATAAAGCCCGAATACGGTCAGCCGATTGACCGCGCGACTTTGGAGGAAACGATGTCATTTTTTGAGACATTGTTGAAAGTTTTGCATCCTTTTATGCCGTTTATTACGGAGGAATTGTGGCACAATTTGCGTGAGCGCGGCGAAAAAGATTGCATCATAGTGGCGGAGTATCCGAAAGTATCGGCGTTTGATGCGACTGTTTTGGTACATGCGGACAACATTTTGCAAACGATTGTGAATATACGCGCTTTGCGGAGCACAAAAAATATTTCGCCGAAAGTTCCTTTGGAATTGATAA
This sequence comes from Bacteroidota bacterium, assembly GCA_052033485.1. Classification (GTDB taxonomy): domain Bacteria; phylum Bacteroidota; class Bacteroidia; order Cytophagales; family Bernardetiaceae; genus JBPOJO01. Next base: position 2,804 of record JBPOJO010000083.1, read on the forward strand.
TTAAAACGGTTGATAATCAAGGATTTGAGACGTTCCGTGATATTTTAATGCGCTTGGCGGGGTTGGAAAAAATCACATTTATGACGGAGAAACCGTCTGTTCCTGTTGCCTTTGTGGTGAAATCTGACGAATTTTTCATACCCTTGTCGGGCATGGTGAATGAGGCGGAGGAGAAAGCGAAAATGTTAAAAGATTTGGAATATTACAAAGGATTTTTGGCAAGTGTGGAGAAAAAATTGAGCAATGAAAAATTTGTTCAAAACGCGAAACCTGACGTACTTGCGAATGAGCGCGCTAAACAAGCTGATGCGTTGGCAAAAATTAAGGCGATTGAAGAGAGCCTTGTTTTTTAAGGAGATTTAACTAAGAAAAGCAAGTTTTTTTAAAAAAAGTACCGTAAAAACAAACTTACGGTACTTTTTTTTTCTATTCACATTATTTTACGAAAAGATTACACACATGCGAAAATGTTATGTTTTATTGTAAAAATAAATTTGGAAATTTGGTTTTGTGTGTTTAGATTTGTGAGTATTTGGAATATGGTCGCTTATCGGACATCGCGGTTTTTCGTAAGAAGAATTATTTTAATTCTTGACTAATGACATTTTTGCAAAAAAATGAAAGGACTAAATAAAGTAACCCTCATAGGAAATTTGGGGAACGACCCTGAAATATTAACTCTTGAAAGTGGCTCTGTGTTGGCAAAATTTAATATGGCTACCAACGAAAGTTATCGAGACGAAAAAGGTGAATTGATAACCAATACAGAGTGGCATAACGTTTTGCTATGGGGGAATTTGGCTTTAAACGCATCAAAATTTTTGAAAAAAGGCAGTTTGTTATACTTGGAAGGAAAACTTAAAACGCGCTCTTACACTGATAAAGAGGGTATTAAGCGGTATGTTACCGAGATTATCGGTGATAGTTTTATTTTGCTTGATAAAGCCTAAGGTTTAGGCTGCTTTTTTATCAATCTTCCGCATTAAGGTTTTGTTTTTTGCTAAATTTTTTCTCAATAAATTTTAAAAAAAATTTGGAAAAATAAAAATCTTTCATTTATTTTGCCCTTGACATTGGAGAGTTTGATTTTTCAATACTAAAATTCGTTGGGATATGGAAATTTTTCCGCTTTTTTACAAAGAAGAAGGAAAAAAAATCGGAGTAACCAACGGTTTTAAAGCTGATGAAAAGTTAAAACTTCAAAAATGCGGAGAATTGAAATACAGCAAAACCTACTCATGTTGGTATTTGCCGTATGAAGCAAGTGTTTTCAAACAACTGAAAATCAATTTTCCCGACCTGATAATTCAGACAAACAACGCCCCCTCTCGGACTGAGCCGACGGCTCATCAAACCGATATAGCAGGCAAATTGCCGTCGGAAAAGAAAACGGAACGGCAATTTATAAGAGAAGACTTGCGTATAGTTGTTTGCGAAAATAAAGGTTGGATTGTGAAATGTGATTTTCACACGGGAATGAGAATAAAGGCAGACATCAGTTCGCCGGTGTGGGATAAAGCAAAAAAGATTTGGTTTGTTCCTGCTCGTAAAGGTAATTTCGAAAAACTGAAAGCAATCACGGCAGCAGATGTGCCGCTGTTGATAAACGAAAAAAGGGAATTTGTACGCAAGCATCCTGCTTCTGCGAAAATGGAATTGCATGAAGAAAGGCTTGATTATATATGTGTGCACGTACCTTATAATGTGCAAGCTTACGAAATTATCAAGATGACAAAATCGCGTTATTTTGACAAAGGCAAAAAATGTTGGTGCATTTTGAACCAAAATTCAATACGCGACGGGCTTGTTGAACGTTTGTCGGCTGCGGGTGTCAAAGTAACGGTTGATGCAAAAGTTTTGCAGGAAACAGTCAGAGAAGGCAATCGTTTTCGGCATGTGAAAGAAGTTGATTTTTGGTTGACGGCTTTGTCAGAGGATTTGCAAAATGTTTTCAGAGCATTTATTGATGCTTTGATGTTGCGAAATTACAGTTATGCTACGGTTAAGAATTATCGTTTAGCTTTTTTGGTGTTTTGTCAAGAAAACGCCTCTAAACATCCTGACAATATTTTGCCTGAAGAAGCGCAAAGTTGGTTGACGGAAAAAATTAAAACAGGTTGGTCGCAATCGTCTTTGATTACGTCGGTTTGTTCGTTGAGGTTTTATTATATGCAGATGCTTCACCGAGCGAATTGGGAGTTTTATTTGCCGTTTCCGCGGCGAGAGACGAAACTTCCGAATGTTTTAGGGCAACGAGAAGTATTGGCATTGTTTGATGCGGTTGAGAACTTAAAGCATAAAACCATGCTTTTAATGGGTTATGCGGCGGGTTTGCGTGTGAGCGAAGTGGTCAATTTGCGTATAAAAGATATTGATTCGGAGCGCATGGTCATCAGCATCAAGGCTGCAAAAGGAAAAAAAGACCGTTGCGTCATGCTTTCGGAAACTCTTTTGGAAACATTGCGCCTGTATTTTAAAGCATACC
>JBPOJO010000190.1:0-2153 GCA_052033485.1 Bacteroidota bacterium
TACACTCCGGTTCAACATTTGTTTATCGGAACATTTATTAAACGCTCAATAAAAGCAAAAGTATTAAATGCTTACCGGAAACTTAGGCTCAATAAAAAACCTTTCCTCTGCTTCTACGCACCTACCCGCCCTGCACAAAAACAATAACAGTTTTCTCGGTTCGGTTTTTTCTTTTTCGCCGATATTTGTGTCTTCATAAGGCTGTTAAGTGAAAAAATTCGCTGCTGACTTCTTTCCGTCTTTTTTGCTCCTAAAACGGACTGAAAACTTTGTGCTGTTACAATTTTTGTATTTTTTTTTTACAAAATTTCAACATTTGCGCGCCGACTGCGTTTTTATTAAAAATCCTGTCCCATGAGATTTTTATGCCTGTTAATTTGCTTTTTTTGTATCAAAAAAACACAAGCTCAAGATGTCGGAAAACCGTTTTTGAACCACTACGCCCCGAAAGAATACAATGCTTATTCGCAAAATTGGGGATTAGCGCAAGACGAACGCGGACTTATCTACGTCGGAAATTTCGACGGCATACTCGAATATGACGGCGTTTCTTGGCGTTTGATAAAAGTCAGCAATTTGTCAACTGTCAATGCGATTTGCTACGGAAACGATAAACGTATATACATAGCAGCCGTCAGTGAATTTGGCTATCTCGAACCCGATGAGCGCGGAACTTTAATTTATGTCAGCCTTTTGCCGAAAACAGATAAAAAATTCACCGATTTTCAAGATGTTTTAGATGTGAAAAATTGTCGGGACGGTATTTACTTTAATGCCGCCGACCGCATATTTTTTTGGAACGGCGACACGGTAAAAGTTACGCAAACCAATAACGATTTTTCACATACTTTTGAAGTTGAAGGTGAATTTTATGTTTTGGAACGCGGTTACGGCTTGCTGAAAGGAAAAAACGGCGTTTTATCGCTCTGCGAAAACGGCAAAAAATACGCTTCCGAGGAAGTTCACGATGTTTTTCGTGTAAAAAATGACATTGCTGTTTTGGCAAGCGGCAAAAATTTTGTTTCGGGATTGCGACATGATAAAATTGATGATGAAAATTTGATGCAAAAAATTTCGCCCGAAAATCAAGATTTTATCAATTCAAAAAGAGTTTTATCCATTCAAAAACTGCCCGACAATAATTTTGCTTTTTTTTCCGTGCAGTACGGCGGGATTTTATTGTCAAAAAACGGCGATTTTTTGAAAAAATTAGATAAAAAAATCGGCTTACGGAGCGAACAAATTCATTGGTCATTTACGGACAAACATCACGGGCTTTGGCTCGCAAATAATTCCGGTGTTTCGCGCATGGAGTTATATTCGCCGTTTCGATTTTGGGACGAAAGTATGGGATTGAACAGCATGGTGCTTTCTTTGGGCGAAGACAAACGCAGCGGAAAAATTTATGCAGGCACTTTTCAAGGTTGTTATGTGCTTGAAGGTGATTTTTTTAAGCAGCTACCCGGTGTAAAAAGGGGCGTTTGGGGCTTTAAAAATTTGCAATTTGAAGACAAAAACTTTTTTTTCGTCGGCTCAAGCGGCGGTTTGTTTCTTTTGGAAAATGAGGAATTGCAACTCACGGACGGCATCAGAGCTTTATCGCTTTTTATTTCTGAAAAAGATACAAAAAGGCTTTATGCAGGCACTCCCTACGGCTTTTCGGTGTATGATTTTGTTGATTCAAAATGGAAAAAAACGGTGCATCACGATTCGCTCGGAGCAGAAATCAGAAGTTTTGCCGATGATACCAAAACAAGTGATTTGTGGCTTTGTTCCGCCTACAACGGCGTTTTGCGCCTCGAATTGTCGTCGCGAAATCCATTTCTCATCGCAAAAATTCACCGTTACGATACTTTGAGCGGGCTGCCGAGCAATAATTGGACAAATGCCGCAGTTTTAGACGGAGAAAATATATTTTTAACCGAAAAAGGTATATATAAATTTGACAGAAAAAATAACCGTTTTTACGCCGATACAAGTCTTGTCAAAAATAATCGCAGTGTTTTTCGACTTTTGGAAGATAAAAAGGGGAATATTTGGCTGAGCGGGATTACGACTCAGAAAGGCGAAATTTTGTGTTTAAAAAAACGAAAATCAGGTTTTTCGGCAGATAATTTACCCTTCAAAAGAATCCCCGATATGGGCGTGGAAGC